>JBBIUW010000373.1:0-3390 GCA_037440045.1 Sphingobacteriaceae bacterium | reverse complement strand
TAAGAATGTTTAAAATGCAGGTCCGGCAATGCCACGACCGGCCTTACGACTCCTTCCGCCTCTGCCATGCGGTGCAGCACTTTATTTATCGTGTCGTCTACAGGATATGAATCGTTTACAAAATAAATTAGAATTAATGTATGCAAATGCTTCTGATGGATCAACTAAAACTGTTTTAACAGAAGAAGCTAAAACATATATTGATATTACGGATGATTTGACATTTTTGCCTAATAACAAAGGATTTATTTGGAGTAGCGAATCTGATAACTATAATCATTTATATTATTATGACAGTACAGGTAAGTTGGTTAACCAAATTACAAAAGGTAAATGGGATGTGATTTCGTTTAATGGTTATGATGAAAAGTTAAATACATTATATTATATCTCAACAGAACAAGGACAAATTAATAGAGATGTTTATAGTATTAAATTAGATGGAACTAATAAAAAACGTTTGTCAACGGCAGAAGGAACAACTAGCGCCGATTTTAGCAGAGGATTAAAATACTATGTGAGTACATATTCAAATGCAAATACACCTCCAGTGTATGAGTTACATAGTGCTGATGGAAAATTGATTAAAGTATTAGAGGATAATGCTGATTTAAAAACAAAAATGAAAGAGTATAAATTGTCTACCAAAGAATTTTTCACTTTCAAAAATACCGATGGTGTTGAGTTAAATGGCTGGATGATGAAACCACAAAATTTTGATCCTAATAAAAAATACCCAGTTTATATGTTTGCTTATAATGGACCAGGGTCTAATGAATGTAACAATGCATGGGAAACATTTGATTTTTGGTGGCATTCTTTATTAAATCAAGAGGGTTATATGGTTGTTTGTGTTGATGGTAGAGGAACTCTTGGAAGAGGACGTGAGTTTAAACACTGTACGTATTTACAGTTAGGTAAATTAGAAACCTTAGATCAAATAGATGTTGCTAAGTATTTAGGAACTTTATCATATGTTGATAAAACTCGTATTGGTTTTCAAGGATGGAGTTATGGAGGGTACATGGCTTCTTTGTTAATTACCAAGGGGGCTGATTATTTTAAATCAACCATTGCTGTTGCACCAGTTACTAATTGGAAATTTTATGATAATATTTATACTGAACGCTTTTTACGTAAACCTCAGGATAATAAGAGTGGTTACGAAGATAACTCACCTGTGAATTTCACAAAACAAATAAAAGGTAAATTTTTATTAGTTCATGGTAGCGGAGATGATAATGTACATTTTCAAAATTCTATGGAATTAGCTAATTCTTTGGTTAAAAACAATAAACCTTTTGATTTTATGGTATATCCTAATAAAAATCATGGTATTTATGGTGGCTATACTAGAACGCATTTGTATAACAAAATGCTTGAATTTGTTAAGGAAAATCTATAATAGGACCAATAACATAATTAATCTTAAGTTATTCTTTACTCGTCTTAATTTATTTTATTAGTAAAGTTATTTTGCTATATTTGGTAGTCTATTGAAGTGCTAAATTGGTTTAACATTTATAAATAGTATCATAAAATAAATGAGTAGTCCTGAAATTAAGAAAGTTGGTATTGCCTTGCAAGGTGGAGGTGCACATGGTGCTTTTACTTGGGGAGTTTTAGATAGATTATTAGAAGCAGAACATATTGTAGCTGATGCGATGTGTGGAACTAGTGCAGGTGCTGTAAATGCAGTAGTTTGTGCTTATGGTCTACATTTAGGAGGCCCTGCAAAAGCAAAAGAAATGTTGGAAACGCTTTGGCGTAAAGTAGCACAAGCTGGAAGCTTTTTTCAGCCAAGTACTTACGATAAGTTGTTTAGTGGAGGAGACATACATAATTCTCCAGGATATATATGGTTCAATAATATGACCCAATATATGTCTCCTTATAATTTCAATCCTTTAAATTATAACCCCTTAAGAGATATATTAACGGATTTAATAGATTTTAAAGAGTTGCACATGTATAGCAAAAAGAAGTTGTTTATTTGTGCGACTAATGTAAAAACCAATAGAGCTAAGATTTTTACTAATAAAGATATTACAGTTGATGCTGTTTTAGCTTCGGCATGCTTACCTCAGTTGTTTCAGGCTGTTCAAATTGATGGAGAATACTATTGGGACGGAGGTTATATGGGTAATCCTCCTATATTTCCTTTAATTACTAATACAAACTTACATGATATCGTTTTAATTAAAATTAATTCTATTAATATTGGTTCGGTTCCTACATCAGCTAGAGATATAGCGGATAGAGTAAACGAAATTTCTTTTAATAGTAGTTTAATTAACGAAATGAAATTGATTCATTATCGTAATGAATTATTGAGAAATGGGATCTTAAAAACAGATGATAAAGCTAATAGAGAGATTTTTGTTCATACAATCTCTGGATACGATGCTTTAAGTCAGTTAAGCTATAGTAGTAAAATGAATACATCATGGGAATTTTTACTAACTCTTAAAGAACGTGGTCGTCAAACAGCATCAAAATGGTTAGAAACTGATTACAAACAAGTCGGAATAAAATCTACCTTTGACGTTGAAGAGCATTTCTTCGATAAATTTTAAGTTTAATTTTCTGGGTTTAATGAGTAAACATAAACATACTTTTTGTAGTAGTATTCTACTATGTATTTTGTTTATTTCGTTTAATGTAGGAGCGCAAATTAAATACCCGTCTGATAGTAGTTTTATTAAAGTATTATCAGATAAAGATAAAATTAATAATGGCCAATTTCGATATTCAAAAATTGATACGAGTATTAACCAATTTCAAAATTATTTTACTCGAAATACCAATGGCCAATTAGGGCAAGCCTCGGCTCCATTATATATTAATTATCAAACAAAAGCTTTAGGTTTTAATTTACTAACTGCGCCATATCAAAATGATATGATAAGTATGGACGCTGTTCAATATTATCAAACAAAAGGGCCTTATGCAAATTTAACGGGTATTGCTGGAAGTAAACAAGAACAAGTATTTAAATTATTGTTTTCTAATACCTTTAAAAATAAATTAAATATCACGTTAGCATTTAATCGCTACAGTGGAATTGGATTTTACAAACATCAACAAAGTTTTACAAATAATTTTTATACGTCATCTAATTATTCTTCTAAAAATAATAGAGTAGGGTACTACGCTTATTTTTTATTTAATAAATTAAAACATCAGGAAAATGGAGGTGTTTCAAACGATAGTTTGTTTTTGGAAAATACAATTGTTAATAAATTACTATTACCAATTAATTTAAGTGTAGCTAAACGCGAATATAGAAACACAACGATTGATTTTAATCCTTGGTTTCGATTAAATAAAAATGAAGATAGTTCTACAGTGCTGTCTCATTATATTGATTATCAGTTTCATTACAGCGGA
>JBBIUW010000372.1:0-3397 GCA_037440045.1 Sphingobacteriaceae bacterium | reverse complement strand
CGCTTGCTGATAAGTTATATACATAATTACCTACTTGAGAAGGAGTAATTGTTATTACACTTCCAGTTGTAGATGTTGGGATTCCACTTCCAGTAGATGGAGATGCAATCCATGTAAAAGTATAGGCATTACTATTAGTTCCTGTTTGAACTGCAGTTAATGTAACTGTATTAGCACCGCCAACACATAAATTAGTTGCAGTTGAAGTTGCTGAAACAGCATCAGGAATTGTAACAGATTGAGTTAAAGCTACACGAGGGCTTTCACATGTTCCATTGAAAGAAGAAATATACCAAGTTGTTGTTGAGTTAATTGAATTTGTATAATGAGAAACTCCTCCTGTTTGTATAGCAGTTGTAGAAGTAGGAGTTGCGTACCAATTGTAAGTTGTGCCGCCAGATATAGATGCTGTAGGCACAGCAACACCACATTGTGTTTTATTTGTAGCAATTGGTGCACTAGGTAATGGATTTACTAAAACACTTGTTGTTGCTGAACTTGCACATGAAGTTAATGTATTAGTTACTGTCACAGTGTAGATGTTTGTACTAGCAGTTGTACCAGTATTAACAGGATTCACCGTTGCTGTATTAGTATTAATAGCTCCTGGATTCCATTGGTAAACCATGTTGCCAGTAGATGATGATAATACTTGACCAGCTAAAATAATATTTGGTCTTGCTGTAGAACTTGTTTGAGTTCCAGAAAGAGTATTACACAATGATGAGTTATCAGCATAATTACCTCTTACTGAAGTATAAGTAGTTGTACTAGCTGATACTATAGAATTACTAGTATAGAATATACCTGTATTTGCAGGGTCATTTTCAAAACAAATTTCCACGATAATGTTTGATGAACCGTCCCATAAGAAAGGAGTAGAAAAGTTTTGCGTATTTAAGCCAGTAGTTGGAGGCGTTAAATTTACTGGACCAAATACATTAGTAACAGGACCACTTGCAGTTGCGTATGTAGTTGCTAAGTCAACAGCAGTTGTATTAAACATTTTAACATTATAATTTGTAAATGTTAATGTACTAACTGCAGAAGTAACGCTATAAGTAATTGAGTTTACATTTCCTGCGCTTAACCCAGCAGCTAATAATTCACTTGCTCTAAAAATGTATTGTGTTTTTTGGCCTTCCCAATTTTGAGCATAAGGTGATGTTCCTGAACCGCCTTGAGTTGTAGTTCCTGATCCGATTGCTAATGTTCCAGAAGCAGAAGGGTACAAGTTTACACTAGCTCCAGAACAGATTACAGAAGGGATAGCTGTTGCAGCAATAACAGGAACCGTATTTAATCCAACTGTTACAGTTGAAACAGATGTACAAATACCATCTGTTGCTGTAACACTATATGTGTAGTTTCCAACAATTGATGGAGTAATAACTGCTACCGTACCAGTCACAGAACTTGGCATGCCACTTCCTGTTGTAGAAGATGCATTCCATGTAAATGAATATGCATTATTTGTACCAGATTGAACAGCTGTTAAAGTAGTTGTTGTATTTCCCCCAACACATAAGTTTGAAGAGGTTACGTTAGCTGTAACAGCATCTGGAATACTAACTGTTGTAGTAACTGCTGCTCTTGGAGTACTTTCACAAGCACCATTTACAGATGTTACATACCATGTTGTAGTAGCTCCAATAGAACTAGTGTAATTTGATGCAGAACCTGTTTGTAAAACTGTAGTAGAAGTTGGAGTTGCATACCAATTATACGCAGCACCACCAATTACAGAAGCTGTAGGAACACCAACACCACATTGTGAAGAGTTAGATACAATTGGTGCACTAGGTAATGGAGTAACTGTGATTGTCACAGGTGCAGAAGCTACAGAACATCCATTTACATCGGTAAGAGTTACAGAGTATGAAGTTGAACTAGTAGGAGAAGGTGCAATTGTAGATGTTGTTGCTCCTGTGCTCCAGTTGAAAGTTAAACCATTATTGTTTGTAATATTAACAATATAGTCTTCAGTTTCTCCCCATGTGTATACAGCACAAGCTCCAACAGGTAAAGTTGATGTTTCACTTGCTACAACTCTCATTCTTGTTTTACCTACTTTTGCAGTAACAGGAATAGTAATGTTTGTTGTTTGAGTTCTTGATGCTAATAGATTTGGAGCTGTTAGATTTGCTAAATTTTCCGTTGTCTCAAATAATCCATTTTGATTTATATCAATATAAACAGAGATAACTGTATTGTAAATAGTTGCTGCACTGTTAATAATACTTACAGAAAAAGGCGTAGGTACACCCGCTTGGATTGTTGCAGGAGTTAATCCTGTAAAATCAGAGTATCCATTAACAGCAGTTGTGTTAGAATTTACAGGTGAAGCTATACCATTGTTAATTGATCCAAAAGTAATATTCCCAATATCTTCATCACTAGCTGGTGTTGAAGCTGAAGAAGGACAGTAGCCAGTTGGAGCCGCATTAGTCCCAGTTAACAATGCAGTTAATGTTGTGGTAGCGCCAGCACATGTAGTAGGGCTTGATACAGCTATCGTTCCAGAAACTCCTAATAAAGGATCAAGCATTCTATTTATATAGCTAAGCCCATAACTAAATCTATTACTATTTATGCCATAAGCTAATGAAATATTAGTTGAATGTTTTCCTAACATGTCACTCAAACTGGTTCTTAAGCCAATTTGATCACCGCTTTCATCTACTCCAGTAATTGGTAATAGAATATCAGGACTTAACCAAGGTTGATAGTTGTTTATTTTGTAAGTTTTTTCTGTTTCTATAGCGGTTTTTTCACGTAATTCCTTATATCCTTGATATTCACTAGATCCTAATACTTTTAGATCTTTTTTATGTATTCTTCTTATATCTGTTCCTTTGGCATAATAACTGCTATAGTAAAGGTAGTCATTTTTAATAAATGGAAAATCAAGCCCCCTATAGGAATTAGACAGCTTTTCAATTTTACTGTTTTTTAAGTCATATCTATAAAGATTAGAGATATCAGTATTATCTGAAACAAAATAAATATAATTAGAGTCCTCTGACCATGAAGGTGAGGTATTACCATAGATAACAGGATCTTTAGTTATTTGTTGTTTTCTATCTTTTTTGAAGTCAATTAGTGATAGATTTCCTCCACTACCTATTTTGTAGGAATTAAAGGCAATATATTTATCATTAGGCGACCATGCTAAATCTTTATATAACAACTCCTTAGTTTTGGTTATATTTTTAGCTATGATTTTTCCTTCTTTTAGAGCAAAATCATCAAGATTTACCACATAAATATTATTTTCTTCACCTCGAAATGCTGAAAAAACTATTTTTCTTTCATAATTTGAAAAAGAAGGGGAGGCAAAAAGTTTTAAGGGTTCTTTTAAGGTTGTATCATTTTCATCATATATTTTAAAATCATA
>JBBIUW010000371.1:0-3400 GCA_037440045.1 Sphingobacteriaceae bacterium | reverse complement strand
ATATAGTTATTTAAAACACAAACACTATTACAGCACAAAAGGTATTTTATCAAATTTATACCTCACATCTCTTAATCTATCTTTAGATGTCTTAGTAAGAGGTGTGTGTTTAGCGGTGTTATGGTACTTTTATCAATTTAAATTTACAGCTATAGATAAAACAATACATCCCATATTATATTGGACTGTGCTATTGTTTGCCGAAGATTTCATGTTTTACTGGATGCACCGCATCGATCACTATTGTAGATTCTTTTGGGCAGTACATGTTACCCACCATTCTTCAGAAGAATTTAATTTAACCGTTGGCTTTCGCTCGTCTGTGTTCCAACCCTTATATCGTTTCGTGTATTTTATTCCATTATCTCTTTTTGGATTTGATCCATTAGATGTGATGTTTATGTATGCTGCTACTCAAATTTATGGCATCTTAATACATACTAAAACTGTAGGCAAATTAGGTCCATTAGAATGGGTGTTATCTACTCCATCTCACCATCGAGTGCATCATGCTAGTAACATTAAATACCTTGATAAAAACATGGGTATGATTTTTATAATATGGGACAGAGTGTTTGGAACCTTTGCCAAAGAGGAAGAAGAAGTGGTATATGGTTTAACAACTAACATTAAAACCTACAATCCTATTACCATGGTGTTTCACGAATGGAAAGCAATACTAGGTGATTTAAAAAAGAATACCTCATTGAAAAACAAATTCATGTATGTATTTGGTCCTCCTGGCTGGAGCCATGATGGAAGCAGAAAAACTTCAAACCAACTAAGAGCCGAATTAAAATCGAAATAAGCGATTTTAATTCTTCATGGGATTGAGTATATTTACATTATTATGGCAGGAGTTGTAACTATTATAAAAAGCGTTAATCATTTTTTTACAGAAAAATTATGGCGTTTGAGAATTGATAAATTAGGAAAAAAGCAAGGATTTTTCTTAAAACAATTACGTATTTTTTCTTTAGCTATTAACGGGTTTAATGAAGATAAATGTTTACTAAAAGCAACAGCTCTAACCTACTATACTTTATTTTCGATAGTCCCAATTATTGCATTAGCGTTTGCCATTGCCAAAGGCTTTGGTTTTGAACAAACGTTGCAACAAGACCTATTATTAAAATTTCAAGATCAAAAAGATATTTTAACTCAGGCCTTTGTATATGCCGATAAAATGCTAGCTAATACTAAAAGTGGATTAATAGCAGGTGTTGGGGTTGTATTGTTATTATGGTCAGTTATTAAATTATTGAGCAGCATAGAAAACAGTTTTAATGAAATATGGGAAATTAAACGTGATAGAACATGGACTAGAAAAATTACAGATTATTTATCAATCATGTTAATTGGACCAATCTTCATTATTTTATCAGGAGGTTTAACGGTTTGGTTAAAAACAGGATTAGATACGGTGGCTTCCAATGTTGAAATTATTAGCCCTGTTACCGCTATCTTTTTAAAAATATTTGCCTTTGCGCTAATTTGGGGGATGTTTATTTTTTTATACATGGCGTTACCAAATACTAAAGTAACTTTTAAAGGCGCGCTCATGGGTTCTTTTGTAGCAGCATTGTTATTTGAATTATTACAATGGGCTTATGTATCTTCTCAAATTGGAGTGGCGCAATACAATAAAATTTACGGTAGCTTTGCGGCATTACCATTGTTTTTAATTTGGATTCAGTATTCGTGGTTTGTGGTTTTATTTGGTGCTGAGTTAACCTTTGCGCATCAAAATGTGGATCACTATGAATTAGAAAGCGACATTAATAATATTAGTGATAGATACAAACGTGTTATTGCTTTATTAATATCAAATTTAGTTGTGAAAAATTTTAATGAAGGAAAAACAGCCTTAACCTCAGTTGAAATTGCTTCTAAATTGGATTTACCCTTGCGATTAGCGAGAGTAATTATAAATGAATTTATAGAAACAGGTGTGTTTAATGAAGTGAAAATGCATAATGATAAAGAAATTGGCTATCAACCTGGCATTTCTGACACAAAATTAACTGTAAAATTTATCATTGATAAATTAGATGAAAGAGGCGTTAACCAATTACCTATAGATGATAGCAGAGAACTAGAAACAGTTAATCGTTTAATGAAAGACATGGATGATGTTTTGAACACTACTAAAGGTAATATGTTGGTGAAAGACTTAGTTTAATGATGAGATTTATTAAAGCTTTTTTTAAATGGTTTTTCATTATTATTTCATCTAGTTTTTTAATTCTTAGTATCATTCCTTATTTGTTTTCGAGTCATTTAAAAGATGCTCCTACTAAACCGTACAATAATTCTTATTTTTTTAAATACAATCAAACATTATTTCATTTCAGATTATTTGTTCCTAAGCACATTAAGCATAAAGCTTTGTTAATTCATGGATTTAATGCTAGTAGTTTTTCTTTCAGAAAAAACATCGACTCTTTAACTAAACACAACACTTTAGTTATCGCCATGGATATGCCAGCATTTGGTTACAGCGATAAATCAGGAAATGCTAATTATAGCGATACTAATAAAATACAAGCCATTCATTATTTACTAAATCAAGTTGACAAAATACATTATGACCATAAATGGAATTTAATAGGTCATAGTATGGGAGGCAATGTTATTGGTGCTTTTGCTAGTACTTATCCTCAACAAACTCAGTCCTTAATTTTCATAGACGGATTACCGTTTTCGCAAACCCATTCATCTTTACAAGCTGTTGCCTTATACCCTCCTCTCTTAAAATGGGCCGATCTTGTTTTAGAAAAAAAGTTTTTAAACATTGCCTCTTTTCAAGAATTATTAAGTTCGGCTTATAATGAATCTGCGGATGTAAACAGTGCAGATGGTTATATGAAACCTTTTAAAACCAAAAATAGTGGTTCTGCAATTTTTAGAATGGCTGCCAATAGTGGCTATGCAACTATACATGATTCTATTTTAAATCAGTTTCAAAAATTAATTATTTGGGGTAAACAAGATCAATGGATTCCTATTGAAAATGCCTATGAGAGTTTTAATAAAAACAACACTCAAACATTTGTTATACAAGATGCGGGACATTGCCCCATGGAAACGCATTCAGAAAAAGTGAACACTGCCATTATTAATTTTATTAGTAAATTAGAATAGTTTTAAAATCATCTCTTGCTACGTTTTAAATACCTCATACTTCTTTTTTTAACTGTAAATCAAATAGCATTTGCATCTGATTCATTATCTGTTTTTAGAAAAAGAAAATTAGCATTAGGCATTTCAAGCGTTGGAATAACAGGGAGTTCATTAGTTTATTTAAATCAAGCTTGGTACGCTCAAAACCATACGGCTCAATTTCATTTTTTTAATGATAACGATGAATGGCTGCAGATGGATAAATGCGGACACGCAT
>JBBIUW010000370.1:0-3401 GCA_037440045.1 Sphingobacteriaceae bacterium | reverse complement strand
TGGTAGTATTGATCATATTGATTTTAGTGATATTGATTTTGTAGTATTATTGAATTCTAATTTAGATCTAAAACATTTATCAAATTACGATGTGAAAGAAATAATTTTGATTGAAGGATTTTACCACTTTCCCAGAAATAGTATATATCTGGATAGATAATTTCAAGGTTGTACAGCACTGATTATGTTCTACGAAAAATTTTGTTCTGGTTGTAAATGGATTTGGGTAGTTTAAAACATGTGTTAAGGCTAATTCTGCTTTATCCGATACAACAAAATCAGTATAAGAGGTTGAAGAGTTGTTTTGAACGTCCCAAACTTTTAAGCTTAGTTTATGATTGCCTTCGGATAGTTGATTTAAAGGATATCTAATTTTACCAGATCGATAAGTGTTCAAATCAGATACATAAAAATCATTTAAAATAATGGGTTTATTCGAATTTTCATCCAAAATAGCCACAATATCATGTCCAATTCCTGTTCCTATGGTATTGATACCGCTTACATCTGTAATCTCAGCATAAACTTTTGGGTTTTCATTTGTAGTGCCACCAGATACAAACTTTTTATCATTCATAAATAAACTCACATTTGGTCCTTGATTATCAGCAGTAGCGTTAGAATTCACCCCACCAATTATTACTTTGTCGTAATAGCCATTCGCATCATTCACACCATTGTGAGCATAGTAACTTATTTTTCCTTTACCAAAGTTATAAGTGATGTCTTTTGGAACTAAAAACGAAAAAGTAAAATCGCCATTTACTACTTGAGATTTTCCTTTATAAATAATATTTTTTTGAAGTATAAAATTCATAACAATGGAAGTTGGGTCATTGCCTAAAGTACTTACTGTTGCTTCTTTATCAAAAACAGTTGGATATACAACCCCATTGAAATTGGTTAATTTATTTCCATTTTTATCACCAATATAACCTGTTATTGTCATTAATGATAGGGCTTTCAGAGTATCACTCGACGTTGAACTTAAAGTTTGTGAATTAATAGAAGACGTGTAAATTTTTTGTTCAGGATAAGACAGTTTTAATGCAGGATCTCCTAAAATAACAAAGTTTTTGTATTGTTCGTTAGTGCCTATTTGACGTTTCGTTAATCTGTAAATATCTCCAATCGAAGGCATTTTGCCATTTGTCATAGGGGATAATGCATAATCGTAAAATGAATTATTTAAAATAAAGTTTAAACCCGAAAACGCTAAACGAACCGTAGTCATTAAAGCAATAGCTCCTCCATTTCCATTTAACAAGCAATATTCACCTGCTGAAGTTCTATCTGGATCATCAAATCTACTAAACTCACACGTAGCAGTTACCATTAAGGGCATATTGTTAAAGTTTTTCCAATTTAAAATTTGAGCTACTTCAACAATACGTTCTTCGGCTAAGCCTAGTTCTCCTCCATGTCCAGTGTAGTTTACAATTAAAGCTCCTTTTTCCATTCTTCTGTTTAAGTCGTCTACTGCTACAGGATATCTATCCCCACCAGGAGTAGATTCTTGTTCGTAAGAGTCAAGAAAAATTTTATCAACGTTGTAAAATTTGTTTCCATTATAAACTTTATTAGCTAAAGAGTTTGCATCGTTGATATGAATGTTATTGTCCTCATCATCCGCTACAAAGCAAACCCAATTTCTCCAATCTCCTTGAGGATAATCATTTTCTGCCGTTACACAAGATGATTCAACGGCATTAACGTCAAAGCTGTAATTTTTTTTGTAGTAATGCTCTATTTTATTTGTTACCGCATTAGCTTCTTCTTTATTCTTTACTGGGAATCTACCAACGCCAATGTCTACTAAATCAGGACTACCTGGAGTCAAATCCCCTTCGTTATCATCCATCATTGCAAAGTAATCATCAGTAACAAAAGAGTTAGTGTAAGATGTTGAATTATCTGTTTCAAATGTTGGAATTAGCGCAGTGTTTTCACTAGAACTAATGTCTTTGTTTTTATAAGATCCATCACCTAATAGTAATAAGTATTTAGTTACTAAATTAGGATCACTGGGTCTTTTATAAAGCATTTTAACAAAATCTCTTATTGCACCAATATCAGGAGTTCCCGACGAAAATTCGTTATACACTTCTTGAGTTGTTGCAATAACATAAGTTAACGAATCATAATCTTCATGAATTTTTGCCACTTTTTTTGCTTGATCAATAAATAAAGGATTAGTCACAATCACAAAATCTGCTTGTTGTATCGCATGTAAATTTTGATTTGGGATTAAACCATATGCCTTAGGAGTGAATGTTTGAGTTTCATTAAACACACAAAATTCTCTTAACGAATCTGCAGTTGTTGTAAAATCTAATAAATTAGTGTTTATATTATATAATTGTTTTTTTACATCTAACGGACTGGTTACATCCCAAATGAATGGTAAAACCGAATTTAGAGAAGTTAAAGTGTATTTAGCATATGAATTAGAACCCAATACCGTTTTTCTATCTCTAAAATTAAATTGATTTTGTCTAAAAATTAAATTTCTTCTACAATTAAAAAAAACTTTATTTAACCAACCTACAGCTTGCGATGTTTGTTTCGTAATAGAAATTGATAAGAAAGCAGACGATAAAATTCCACCTTTTGAACCCTCCCCATAATACCCAACATCTGATAAATAATAGTTAGTATTTGTAGCAGCACATGTAAAAGTATATGAACCTGTATTAAAATTTGTTGAATAGCTTGATGGAACATCACTCCTAGATAATACACTCGATTTAACGTATAAGCTATCACCAACTACAGCATCAGTTACAGGAAATGTAAATGAATAAGACGTATTGTAATCAAATTTCTCACCGTAAAATTCTCTACCGCTTTTTACAACATTCGTCAAATCTAATTCATGAATGTCATAGTAGTTGTATGAATTAGTTGTTGTATTAGGACTATTTGATAAAGAGTTTTGTGATGTTATCCTTTTACCATTTCCTAAATCTGTGGTGATAAAATAAAAAGAAGTATCACTAAAATAATGTTTTTGATGATCAAAAAGCATTGTAGAACCCGTTTCATGCTTCCACTGGTCTGTGCTTTGTCCATAAAACAAAATGTAATCGTTGGCATCAAAAATACCATCACTCTCGCCAACTACTTCAATAGCATTCTCCTGTAAATCATCATACCTGAACATAGAATTTAACTCAGGAATAGCTTTTCCTCCATTGCCATATATCCTTATTTTTTTAGGATCAACGTTAGATAGATCTAATCCTAAAGAAGTTAAAAAACTCTTATCTATTTTATAAACACCATTTTGAGTTAACCCAATTTTATACCATTTACCAGATGCTAAAACAGATGCAGAAACATTAGCTGTTTTTTTATTTTTTTTAAATTGATTGATTGAGATAGAAGGATTTGATAGTTGA
>JBBIUW010000369.1:0-3402 GCA_037440045.1 Sphingobacteriaceae bacterium | reverse complement strand
CTAATTCTTCAAATGTTTTAGGATTGCTATAAAAAGATGGTGATGCAGGACAAATAATACCACCAGCTAGTGTTATGGTTTGCATATTATTGATATGAATCAAACTATATGGAGTGTCTCTAACCATTAAAATTAGCTTTCGTCTTTCCTTTAAAATAACATCGGCTGCTCTTGTTGTTAAATCATTACTTATTCCAGTTGCAATTCGTGCCATTGTACCCATACTACATGGACAAATAATCATTGTACTGTATTTTGCAGAGCCAGAAGCGAATGGTGCGTAAAAATTGTTTTTATCGTAAAAGGTAAATTGAGGATAGTTGTTATAATCTTCATTACCAAGTTCATGTTTCCACACATCTTTGGCATTATCACTCATAACCACACCAACTTGTTCAATTTGAGTAGATAATTTAGAGAGTTTTTCTAAAAGTACTTTTGCATATATACTTCCACTGGCTCCAGTAATAGCTACAACTATTTTATGTTTTTGACTCATATTATTTTTTAGTTGTTTTAATTCTATAACCCAATGTAAACTCTAAAATATTATTGTAGTAGCCTTTATTAAACGTACGAGCTAAGATATTGTTGTAATAAATGGCTTGTTTTGTTCTATTTGGTCTAGTAGTAATAAAAGAATTACTGGTTCTAAAATTCACAAACCACTTTTGGTTGATGTTGTAGCCTAACCCAATTTTAACAGAATAATCAAATTTTTGAAAAGGATAAATGCCTGTGTAAACCATATTTTGATCTGCTTCATAATAGTTAATTAAATAAGCTGCAGAAATACCAATATCAATTAGTATTTTTTTCTGAGTATAAGTGTAAAGAATGGGAACTTCCAAGTAATTTAAATTTAAGTAATAGGCACTGTAATCTCCTTTATCAGGTTTGGGATTTTTTTGCGCCCCTTTTTGAATAAACAAAAAAGACAAGTTAACACTTGATTTTTCATTAAATATAGTTTCTACAGCAACACCACCCATTGCTCCAAGTTTATTGTAACCATTGTAGGGGTCGCCGTGAACTTGAGCCGGTGAAACTCCTGCCATTAATAGTAAATTAAATACATTTTTGTTTGAAGAGTTGTTTAATGCCTTTTCTTGACAATAAAAGGAAAGAGGCAACAAACTAAATATGAATAGTAAAGTTTTCAAAGTGAAACAAAGATAGTAAAAACTACAGATATTGTTTCAGCCATTTAATAGCTTCATCTTTAGTACTGAAAAATTTCGTAGGTCTTTCAGGAGTGTTTATTTTCATATAAAAATTACCTAATAATTTTTGAGAAGTTGAGGCAGCTACGTATGCGGACACTTTTGAATAAGGCATGTTTATGTTCTTAGAAATGTATTTCATCACTTCAACATTAGTTGTTGAATATTTTCCGCCATGAATTAGTACGGGATGCTTACCTCCATTTAATTTTTTTTGACTGTCTCTTATCAGATCAATATCCTCAACAAAAAGTTCAACATTATCTTTTACATACAAATCATAATAACCTTCCTCGATATAGGAAAGAATGAATTTGTTTTCGGTAATTGATGTTGTCAAAAAAAATGATTTAATGTTTAACAATAATGTAACTAACTTTTTTATAAATAATTTTTTAACCACTTTACAGCTTCCTGTTTGTCATTAAAAAACTTTGTTGGCCTTTCTGGTTTGTTAATTTTAATATAAAAGTTCGCAAGTATTTTTTGCGCTATTGATTTTATAACAAATGCGTCAACCTTTGAATATGGGTCATTTTCGTTTTTTGCAAGAGTACTTAAAAGTTCTGTATTCGTGGATGCATATTCTGAACAAATAACCAAAACAGGTAAAATTTTTCCTCCCAGTTGTTTTTGTGCTTCAACAAGAATATTTAAATCTTCAGCATTAAAATCTTCTTTGTCGCCTATAATTATTTCATAGTAGCCTTCCTCTTTTTCTTCTACACTAAAATTATTAAAAGTTATTTTTTTAGATAAAGCCACGGTATTTATAGATGTATCTTGTTTTGTTGTATATAAATTTAATTTGTTTGACTCTTAAATCCAAATTTTTTAATTAAAAAAAACCTACACTTAATTTAAGATGTAGGTTTTTTAAAGAAAGCGTTAAAAAATTAATCAGCTTGTAAAAATGGATATCTATAATCTGTAGGAGGTGTAAATGTTTCCTTAATAGTACGTGGTGAAACCCAACGCAACAAGTTAATTTTAGCTCCTGCTTTATCATTAGTTCCGCTACCACGAGCTCCACCAAAAGGTTGTTGACCGACTACAGCACCTGTACACTTATCATTAATATAGAAGTTACCAGCAGAATTACTTAATTTTTTAGTTGCTAATTCTAAAGCATATCTGTCTTGTCCTAAAATAGCACCAGTTAAAGCATAAATAGAAGTTGAATCAACTAACTCAAGAGTTTCTTCAAATTTATCAGCATCGTAAACAAAAATAGTTAATACTGGACCAAATAGCTCTTCGCACATTGTTACATACTTAGGATCTTTTGCTACGATGATAGTTGGTTCAATGAAATAACCATTTGATTTGTCGTAATTACCGCCCGCTATAACTTCTACATTACTGTCTTTCTTTGCAGCATCAATATATTTAGCTAATTTATCAAAGCTTTTTTCATCGATAACTGCATTGATGAAGTTAGTAAAATCTTCTGTTGGCCCCATTTTCATGGTTTTCAAATCAGCTAAAATCAATTCTTTAGTTTCGCTCCAAATATTAGACGGAATATAGGCTCTAGATGCAGCAGAACATTTTTGACCTTGGAATTCAAAAGCACCACGAGAAATAGCAACCGATAAAGCTTTTACATCAGCTGATTTATGAGCCATGATAAAATCTTTTCCTCCTGTTTCGCCAACAATACGTGGGTAAGAACGGTATTTGTGAATATTGTTTCCTATTGTTTGCCAAATGTTTTGAAAAACCTCTGTACTTCCTGTAAAATGGATACCAGCAAAATCTTTGTGATTAAAGATAACATCTGCTGCATCAGGCCCGCTAGGGTAAATTAAATTAATAACACCATCGGGTACTCCAGCTTTTTGGAAAATTTCCATCAACACATTAGCGCTGTATACTTGAGTATTACTTGGTTTCCAAACTACGGTATTACCCATTAAAGCACAGCTTGATGGTAAATTACCTGCAATAGCTGTAAAGTTGAAAGGTGTTAACGCATAAACAAATCCTTCTAATGGTCTCCATTCTAAACGGTTCCAAACACCAGGGCTAGAGATTGGTTGCTCAGCGTAAATCTCTGTCATATATTGCACATTGAAACGTAAGAAGTCAATGATTTCACATGCGCTATCAATTTCTGCTTGAAATGCATTTTTACTTTGCCCCAACATGGTAGCAGCATTTAATTTTGCACGATAAG
>JBBIUW010000368.1:0-3406 GCA_037440045.1 Sphingobacteriaceae bacterium | reverse complement strand
CAAGGGCAATCTGTGTATTCGGTAGTAATAGAAAAAGGATGCTCATTGTTTGGTTGAGGATAATTATAAGAAAAGTAGTTTATCATTTCTTCAATTCTTACTGCATCAGGTTGTGGTAATTGATTTTGATTAAGCATGCGTCTGATATTACTATAAGAGGCTTTGTCTACATCAATACTAAACGTTGAAAGAGGATCTTTTTTCGAATCTTTAAATTCATTTTCATAAATGCGGTTATACTCTTCGGTGTTATATAGAGTAGGAGTAGTTCTACCACCACGAATGTTAATGTTTTTTTCTTTATGTTTTCTGAAAATCCCTTCTTGTCGTATAGTTCTATTCGGCATGTATTGAATATCTTCTCTTGTAACAGTGTAACTTGACTTCATATCACCATCAATTATAGGAGCTGAGTAAGTCACAATTTGAACTTCATCTAATTGCACATTATCTGCAGCTAGTTGTATGTCTACTTTTGTTGGGCTATTGGCTTTTAATGCAATGTTTTTAATGTCATGTTTATTGTATCCCACATATACTACAGATAGTTTGTATTTACCGGCTGCAATGTTTTTAAAACAATAGTCGCCATTCATATCTGATGTGCTGACTGCTACCTTTGATGTGTCGTTTTTGTATAAAATAACTGAAGCAAATGGTATTTCTTCGTTTGTTTTATTGTCTGTTATTTTACCATGTATTGAACAGGCTTTTGTAGTTGAGTTTTGCTGAGCAAAACTCATAACACTTACTAGCATTAAAATGTAGAATGAAATTTTAAGCATAAGAATAGATTTTAAAGATTAATTTTTCAGGGATCTATCTCTATGACGCAAATGGTTTTAAAATTCCATAAATTTTTTAAATAAAATAAAAAAGAGGTTGTCTCAAAAGTCAAATTTTGTTGTCAGTTCGAGCGTAGTCGAGAACAAAACCGGTAGATTATCAAGACATCTCGACTTCGCTCGATGTGACAGAATGCACAGAGGCCGTCCTTTTGAGACAGCCTCTTTTAGAATAATATGATTGATGTATGTTTACTTCAACATCTCTTTTAATTTTTCAATGGTATAATCAATTTCTTCTTTGGTGGTGTATTTGCAAAAAGAAAAACGAACAGAAGCACGAGTTACATCCGCTCCAATGCCTCTTAATACATGAGAACCTTGGTTGCTTCCGCTACTACAGGCACTTCCACCACTAGCGGCAATACCTGCAATGTCTAAGTTAAATAGTAACATTTCAGCATCAGGGTGTGCTGGGAAACGGCAATTTAATACGGTGTATAAACTATTATCTCCTGTTTCTCCATTAAACTCAGTACCTGGAATTTCTTTTTCAAGACGCTCCTTCATGTAATTTTTTAAACCTTTGATATGAGCAATATGTTCATCCATTTCGGTATAGCAAATTTCTAAAGCCTTTGCTAAACCAATAATACCTTGTGTATTTTCGGTTCCACCACGCATATTACGCTCTTGAGCTCCGCCATGAATCATTGGTTGAATTTTAATGTTATGATTTACATATAAAAAACCAACACCTTTTGGCCCATGGAATTTATGAGCAGCACAGGTTACAAAATGTACTTTAATTTTTTGTAAGTCCATTGGAAAATGACCCATCGTTTGCACGGTATCGCTATGAAAAATAGCATCATACTTCGCACAAATTTCACCTACTTTTTCTAATGGTAATAAAGTTCCAATTTCGTTATTAGCATGCATTAATGAAACAAATGAACGCTCGTTGTTTTTTAGTAATTCTTCTAAGTGATTTAAATCAACATTACCTTTAGCATCAACATTTACCCAGCTTAATTTTATTTTACCTTCTTTTTCTAAAACTTGTAAGGTATGTTCAACGGCGTGATGCTCAATTTTGCTTGTAATAGCATGTTTAATACCCAATGAATGAATGCTTTGATTGATGGCCATATTATCAGCTTCAGTACCACCCGAAGTGAAAAATATTTCGGCAGGGGCTACGTTTAATAATTTAGCTACTGTTTTACGAGCACCTTCAATTGCCGAACGCGTTTTACGACCAAAGGAATGAATAGAAGATGGATTCCCAAATTCCTCACGCATGTATGGCAACATAGCGTCTAAAACTTTTTCATCTAATTTGGTTGTTGCTGCGTTATCTAAGTATACTTTCATGTTTCTTAATTATGAGTTATAAGAGATGAGTTATGAGTGTGTTAATTTGTTTGCAAAGGTCGCAAAGTTTCGTTTACTGTGAAATTTTATTTATTCGATTATCAGATTCTTAATTGTCACATCGAGCGAAGTCGAGATGCGTTTCATTAGTTCTCGACTTCGCTCGAACTGACAGTAAATTATTTCTTAATAATTTCTTTTATATCTTCAATTATTTTTTTAGCTAAAGCATCAGCTGTACTCATGGTTTCGCTTTCGCTATAAATTCTGATAATAGGTTCGGTATTAGATTTACGTAAATGAACCCATTCTTTATCAAATTCTATTTTCACACCATCAACTGTATTAACAGGTTGTTTAGCGTATTTATCTTTTACGCTTACTAAAACTTTGTCAACATTTATTTCAGGAGTTAATTCTATTTTATTTTTTGAAATGTGATAGTTTGGATAAGATTTACGAAGCATAGATGTTGTTTTTCCAAACTTCGCTAAATGAGTTAAAAAGATAGCAACTCCAACTAGCGCATCTCTTCCATAATGAATTTCGGGTAAAATAACACCTCCATTACCTTCGCCACCAATAATGGCGTTAGTAGATTTCATCATATTAACCACATTAACTTCACCAACTGCAGATGCTGAATAAGAACCACCCATTTTTTCGGTTACATCTCTTAAAGCACGAGTAGAGGATAAGTTAGAAACAGTGTTCCCGCCTTTATGATGTTGCAAAACAGCATCAGCTACTGCAACTAATGTGTATTCTTCTCCAAACATATCTCCGTCTTCGCATACTAAAGCTAAACGATCTACATCTGGGTCAACACTAATACCTACATGCGACTTAGTTTTAACAACAGCTTCTGATAAATCTCTTAAATGTTCTGGTAATGGCTCAGGATTATGAGCAAAATGACCAGTAGGTTCGCAGTGAATTTTATGAATAGTTTTTACGCCTAATGCTTCTAATAACATAGGAATAACAATGCCTCCGCTAGAGTTTACTGCATCAACAGCTACGGTAAAATTTGCTTTTTTGATTGCTTCTACATCTACATAAGGCAATTGTAATACCTTGTTGATGTGAATTTGCAATAAATCGTTACGTTGCATATAAGCCCCTAATTGATTAACATCGCTATAATTAAAGTCTTCTTTTTCTGCTAACTCTAAAATATACTTTCCTTCGCTATCACTAATAAATTCACCTTTATTGTTTAGTAATTTCAAGGCGTTCCATTG
>JBBIUW010000367.1:0-3416 GCA_037440045.1 Sphingobacteriaceae bacterium | reverse complement strand
CCAACACGGGTCTGTCTTCAAACATTTGTAAAGCACAACTCCAACGATTTAAACGTTCTAAATTAGAAGCATCAGTAGAAATGTTAGACATGGATTCAACATTTGCTGCAAAATCACCGTCAGAATCTGTATTATTTCTTCCTAATATCATTAACACTTCTGTTTGAAACATTAAGAATACGAGCACACCGCCTAAAATTGTAAATAAAATCGTTCTAAATTTAATTTTCAATAACAAACTTACTAATACAGCCAACGACACCACTAAACTTAACCATCCTGCTCTTGCAAATGAAATAATAATAGAGACTATAAAAATTACAAATAAAGTAAGACATAACAACTTAATAATTTTGGATACATTTTTCATCCATAATATTCCAAACATAACAGGAATATACATTGCTAAAGCTGCTCCATAAGCTGTATGATCATTATAAAAAGGAGAGACAATCCAATCTGCAATTTTTTCATCAAACGCATACGCCGAATGTTTTATAGTTGTAATAATAGCAACAATTGCTAAGGCTACTGCATAAAACAACAAATGATAAATAATGGCTTTTTTCTTTTTAAACAACTCTGTACATATAAAATAACAAGAGGTTAAAAACCAAATGCGCGCCAAAATAAACTTAATAGAAATAATTGGCAACTCACTCGTAAACGTTGTAATCAATATCCAAAGTAATTGAATAAATATAATAATGGTAATTGGATGCTTTAGTATTCTTTTATCCGTTACACCAGTACTGAGTTCATTTAAAAAATAAATTAAAGTCACACCTATCATGAATGGCTCTGCTGGTAAGCTTAGATTAAGGCCATCGCTATAACCCAATTCTTTTAAACTAATAGCCAGCGGAGTTGAAAAAACCATGATGTACATGATTTTTTCGATATCAAAAATGGCAAGAAATACAATTAAAACGGCAAGAGGCAGCATATTGAAAAGATAAAACATATCTTTTGCAAGCAGCAACACATAAGCATTAATTAAAATATAGCTAATGATTACAAAATAAAATACGTAGGTATTTTTAAGTTTAACCAATGTTTTGCTTCTTAGAATTTAAAAATAAAATAACGATAACCGCTACCAATAATGATGACAATGCTATAATGGCTACAATTAAAGAACGTATTGGATAACATTTACTATCAGGCAATGTTGGTTTAGATACAACATTCATAAAACTAACTTTATTTGCATAATCAATATTATATATAGCCTTTTGTTTATTTAAAAAAGTGAACGTTTTTACATGGCCTGTTATTAACTTCGTCATCTTATCAATTTCAAGACTTTTAGTTTTTAAACCTTCCGCTGTTTTAGCATTTGCTTCTGATAATTTTGAAGAAGAAGCTAATTCTTTTGAAATATATTTTGCTTGCGCTTTTTCATCAATAATATTGTACTCTTTTCTAATATTAACAACCGTACTTGAAATTGAATCCATTTCGTGATTCATTTTTCTTAATTCGCTATCGTAATTAGAGATGTATTCTTTTAGAATTTCTTTTTTTGCTTTTAAAATCAATTCATTCGCTTCATCTACAATTCCAGTAGCAATTTTTTGAGCTAAAATAGGATCTTCATCTTTTACTGAAATTTCTACCGACTCGTATAAAGTAGAATTAATTGAAATCAATTCTTTATATCGTAAGTTAAAATAGGTATCATGTTTCTCTCCATTGATATCTATTCTGTAATGATTATATAAATCAAATTTTTTGGCAACAGCATTTTTCACTTCCTCGCTATTAAGCCATTGTAATAATTGTTCTGTATTAGATTCTTCTGAATTTGGGGTTAAATTAACTGGATAAACAACCGTATAGGATTTATACAAAGGTTTAATGATAATGGGAGATGAAATAAAAAATCCAACAGCTATAGCAATAACAGCTACTATCATTAGTTTTTTCCAGTGTGGATATAGATTTTTTAATATCTCTTCCGTTTTAATTTTTTCCATTCCTGTAAATTATAAAATTATAAAAACTCTTGAATGCGTTTATTGATGTCTTTAAGTCTATCTAAAAATAAAAGCAACAACAAAGCAAGCACAAATGATGATACTGTTGATATAAGGACTATTAATGTTTTAAATGGTTTTACTTTTTTTTCATTGCCGATGGCTTTATCTGCAATAAAATTTGATGGCATTGGGCTTGTGTAATTCACTAATGCTTCATCATATTTATTTTTGATAATAGGATATTTTAAACGGTACTTCTTCAAATCGGCGTAAACACCATCATAAGCTGTTCCATACTTTTTTAACACATCTAATTTTTCTTGTAATTTTTTTTGAGCTGATTCATTTCCTTTTTCTATAGCTTTTGCCATACTTTTTGAATACGCCTCAATTTCTGTTTTATTATCTAAAACACCTAATTCTTTTATTACTTGCAAACTATCTTCCAAAACATTTATACGAGAAATTGTTGCTTCATACTCATGTTTCGTAATCTCTAAAGCTTTTTTTGCTACTTGCTGTGTCATTTTAAATTTCACAGAATCGGCATAAGAAACAATAGAATTAGCAATATCTGCTGCTCTATTGGCAACATAATCATTTACATCAATTCTAATAGAAACAAAATTGGTTCTTTTAAAGCTTACCATCTCTTCCCATTTCAATTTCAAATAATGTTGTGAGTATGGTGTATTATTTTCAATATCCCAGTTAGTCCATAAATCGTACTGATTGGCAATGCGAGTTCTGATTTCAGAAGAGTTAAATATTTGAAGTAATTTTTCTGCATCATCTTCATCGCCCAAATCCATATAATCTTCTTGAGCCCCTTGATTTTGTTCAATTAATAATTTAGAAACTGAAAATGTACGAGAAGGAAACACAATTGCCGTAGCTCTGTATTGTGGTGTTATAAAAAATGTAGCAGCTGCAGACACAATAGCAGCAACAATAGTTATGATTAACAACTTTTTTCTCCAGATGTATATCTTTGCCAAAAGCTTTATAGATTCATTATTAAAATCTGATTGATTCATATAGGTTTTTTGCGGTTCAAATTAAAGCGCCAAATATACAATTTTCATGCATATTCACTGTTTTTTTATCCAATAAATAAGGATAAAAACACATTTCATAATCCTGTTTGGATTTGGTTTAAAACCTATTTATACTTCACAAATCTAAAAATAGATTTTAGGCTTACTAAGCCCGACACAAAAGCCCAAATACCACAAAATGCAGTCATGATGGCAAAATTAATCATCCAATTAGAGGTAAACGATCTGGACACATAATTAAAAACAACAATGCCAATTATAAACACAATTAAGGCAATAATTAACCTTACGTTAACTTTAAACTTAAATATTTTATACGCAAAATAAATTTGAATTCCTGCCGTAAAAAACTGAGTAATTAAGCTAGAAATGGCAC
>JBBIUW010000366.1:0-3420 GCA_037440045.1 Sphingobacteriaceae bacterium | reverse complement strand
TGATGTTTTTAATTCGGATCTCCCCTGCGATACTTTTGGAGTGATTGTGCAATATCCTAATTTGCAAGGCGAGGTAATCGATTATTCAAATTTAACCGAGAGTTGCCATGCAGCAAAAATTAAGGTAGCAGTGGCAGCTGATTTATTAAGTCTTGTGCTTCTAACCCCTCCGGGTGAATGGGGGGCCGATGCTGTTGTTGGAACAACACAACGTTTAGGGATTCCTATGGGATTTGGTGGTCCGCACGCTGCTTTTTTTGCTTGTAAGGAAGATTATAAAAGACAAATACCAGGTCGAATTATAGGTGTTTCTATAGATGCACAAGGCAATCCTGCATTACGTATGGCATTACAAACTCGCGAACAACATATTAAAAGAGATAAAGCTACTTCCAATATATGCACAGCTCAAGCTTTATTAGCTATTATGGCTAGTATGTATGCCGTTTATCATGGGAAAGATGGGATAAAAGAAATAGCCGAAAAAATTCATGCAGGTGCTTTATCACTTAGTAATGAATTAAAAAAACTTGGTTATAAAGTAAACAATACTTTGTTTTTTGACACAATTGTAGTGGAATGTGATACTAAAAAAGTAAAGACAATAGCCGAAAGTCATCAATTTAATTTTAATTATATCGATGATAAAACAATTAGTATTTCTATCGACGAAATGTTTTGTACTGCTATTTTTAAAGAAGTGGTTAATGTATTTGCTATAGTAAAAAACATTAATAATCACACATTTGATACAAATAATTGGCAGTTTTTTAATGCAATCCTAAAAAGTAATTTCAAACGTACATCTTCTTATTTAACACATCCGGTTTTTAATACGTATCACACCGAAACAAAATTAATGCGTTATATCAAGCGTTTAGAGAATAAAGATTTATCCTTGGTTCATTCAATGATTTCTCTTGGTTCTTGTACGATGAAATTAAATGCAGCTTCAGAATTAATTCCATTATCATGGCCTGAATTTGCAAACATTCATCCATTTGTTCCTAAAGAACAAGCGTTGGGATATTACGAAATGATTAATGAATTAAATAATAATTTAGCTGTAATAACAGGCTTTGAAACTATGAGTTTTCAGCCAAATTCAGGAGCGCAAGGCGAATATACAGGCTTAATGGTAATTAGAGCTTATCATGAAGCTAATAAAGAAGCACATAGAAATATAGCACTAATTCCTTCATCTGCTCATGGCACAAATCCTGCATCGGCGGCATTGGCTGGAATGAAAATTATTGTGGTGAAATGTGATGAAAAAGGAAATATTGATAGTATAGATTTAAAAGAAAAAGCTGAAGCTAATAAAGCAAATCTTTCTTGCTTAATGGTTACTTACCCATCAACACATGGCGTGTTTGAAGAAGGCATTAAAGAAATAACTAAAATTATACATGACAATGGTGGTTTAGTTTATATGGATGGAGCCAACATGAATGCTCAAGTTGGATTAACTAATCCGGCAACAATTGGAGCAGATGTTTGCCATTTAAATTTACATAAAACATTTGCTATTCCTCATGGCGGAGGAGGTCCTGGCATGGGGCCAATTGGAGTAAATAAAAAATTAAAACCATTTTTGCCTAATCATTCTATCATTAAAACAAGTGGTAAAGATGGTATTACTGCTGTTTCCGCAGCGCCTTTTGGTAGCGCCTTAATACTTTTAATTTCTTACGGTTATATTAAAATGCTTGGAGCTAGTGGTTTAAAATTAGCAACTGAAAACGCTATTTTAAATGCCAATTACATGAAAGATAAATTAAAAAATGATTACAAAATATTGTACACCGGCAAAAATGGTCGCTGTGCCCATGAGTTGATTTTAGATTGTAGCGAATTTAAACAGTCAAGTGGTGTAGAGGTTGGCGATATTGCTAAACGTTTAATGGATTATGGATTTCATGCGCCAACAGTTTCTTTTCCTGTTCATGATACATTAATGATTGAGCCAACTGAAAGCGAAGATAAGGCTGAGTTAGATAGATTTTGTGAAGCAATGATTTCTATTAAAAACGAAATTAATGAAATTATAGAAGGCACTTATTCAAAAGAAAATAATGTCATTAAAAATGCTCCTCATACAGCGAAGTTAATTGCAGACAAATGGAATTTTGACTACAGCATTAAAAAAGCAGTTTTTCCTTTGAAATGGGTAAGCGAAAATAAATTTTGGCCATCTGTTGGTAAAGTTGATAATGCGCTAGGCGATCGTAATTTAATTTGTACATGCGTTCCAATTGCAGCATATTTTGAAGAGTCGGTATTAGAAACAAATAAAGCATAATCTTATGTTAAGATTTCGAATAAAAATTACAGAATGTATTATCAATGCCGAAAGACCTGACATGGTTGAAAAAGCAATTTTAGATGTAATTCAACGTAAAATGGAAAATGGAATCTCAGCAAAAAGAATTATTCAAACTATCCCAAATCTCGAATGGGATATGCTTTTTCAAGCTAGATTACAGCATACCGAAAAAGAATTCAATAATATAAAAGAAGCATTAAAATTATTTAGAGAAGGAATTAGCTTAAATTAATTACAGATGGCATTAGTAAAACCATATAACGAAAAGGTAACCCTTAATAGAATAAGGAAACTACTACCGCCATATTCCTCAATAATGGAGCATACTTACCAAAATAATTTGGTAGGTTTTATGAATTATAAATTTTCAGATGCACTACTTCTCTCAAATAAAATTTTGGGATACAACTCTTATTTAAAACTAGAACAATACAAATTACTACTTGATCAAGGATATATAAGTGAAGACCAAATTAAACAAACTATTATTCGCAAAAAAGGTTATATAGCTAGTGAAACGTGGTTTAATAAAATAATTGATTACAAGGATAATATAAACGAACTTAATAATAAATCACTATTCTCTCTACAGGAAAGTAATCTCTCATTAATTCGTAAAAAAAATATTTATCCAAAGTTGTTTAAATTGATTGGAGATTTCCTTAGTCCAATCGGTAAATTCCCATTTGAAAAGGATGGATTAATCGAATCTATAATTGAACTTGATAAAAAAAGTTACTTGAGTTTATTTAATTCTAAAACATGTAAGTCCTTTTTATTAGGAAAAAAACCAACAATTAAATCTCTTTTATCGTTAATAGTTGGTGATGAACATTTATATGAACGTTATTTATTTGAACAACAATTTAGCCATAAAGGGTGGAGTAGTTATGTTTATTATTGCGAATCTCAGAATAATGATAAGCATAAAATCAAATTGGAAGATTTTATAATATTAGAACTGTTACTTGAACTAGATTTTCTGGAGAATCGTTATCCTGAAGGATTTCTCAATATTAGCGAGTTACTTGAAAATCCTCTTGATGATTTATTTGAACCTCATGCAAATCATCAAGAGTTTATAATAAATGAAA
>JBBIUW010000365.1:0-3434 GCA_037440045.1 Sphingobacteriaceae bacterium | reverse complement strand
GCTGGGGTAGCAACTGGTGGTATTGCTCAAGGAGCATTAATTGCTCAAGATATGGGCTTACCATTTGTATACGTTCGTAGCGAAGCTAAGAAACATGGTTTAACAAATATGGTGGAAGGTGTTGTTGAAAAAGACCAAAGTGTTGTAGTTATTGAAGATTTAATTTCAACTGGAGGCAGTAGTATTAAAGCCGTTGATGCTTTACGCGAACAAGGATGTAATGTAAAAGGTATGGTTGCCATTTTTACATATGGTTTTGAAGAAGCTACTGAAAACATGAAAAAGGCAAATTGCGCTTTAACCACATTATGTGATTACAATACATTAATTGAAGTGGCTTTAAAACATAACTACATTACCGAAAACGATGTAGAATCATTAAAAGAATGGAGAAAAAGCCCATCAACTTGGAAACAATAATTAGATCTCTTGGCACATTTTAGCATACTTAGCGAAACACATACAACTCAATCTACAACAGATAGTTTGTTTGATTTAATGGGTGATTTCAATAATTTCAAGCATTTATTACCAGAAGATAAAATTGACAATTTTGAATGTACTGCCGAACAGTGTTCGTTTGGAATAAAAGGATTAATGCCTTTGACTATAAAAATTAAAGAGCGTATATCAAAATCTCGTATCACGTTTGAAACAACTGGTATAGCTAAATTTGTTTTTACATTGCATATTCATCTTCTGCCTAATCAACAAACTAATGTGGAGTTAGAAGGAGATATGAATCCTTTTATAAAAGCAATGGCAGAAAAGCCCTTAAGAGATTTGGTAAATACAATGGCTAGTAAATTAGCTGCGCTAAAGGTTTAGTAGGCTTTTCATAATTTATAATCTCAAAAATTAACTTACTTTTACTGTGTGGAAAAACATTTAACCCACCCAATATTTAAAACACTTGCCAACTGTGCTAATCAGTTGGGCGTTGATGCTTATGTAATTGGCGGGTTTGTGCGTGATATTTATTTAGGAAGAGATAGTAAGGATATAGATGTTGTTACTATTGGTAAAGGCATTGAACTAGCTGAACTGGTTCACAAACAATTAGGAGACGAAGCCCATCTTTCTGTTTTTAAAAATTTTGGTACCGCTCAAGTCAAAATAAATGATTTAGAAATTGAATTTGTTGGTGCCAGAAAAGAGTCCTATAATCGTAATTCAAGAAAACCGATTGTTGAAGATGGCACATTAGAAGATGATCAAAATAGAAGAGATTTTACCATAAATGCATTGGCCATAGGATTAAGTGCATCTAATTTTGGAAAATTACTTGATCCATTTAATGGCGTTAGTGATATTGAACATAAAATAATTCGTACTCCTTTAGAGCCAGGAATAACTTATAGTGATGATCCCTTACGAATGATGCGTGCTATTCGTTTCTCTTCACAATTAGGATTTACAATTGAAAAAGAATCATTAGAAGCCATTTCTAAAAATAAAGAACGTATTAAAATTGTTTCGAAAGAGCGAATAACTGATGAGTTGAATAAAATCATCCTCTCTCCTATTCCATCTGTTGGTTTTAAATTATTGTTTGATACGGGTTTATTGCATTTAATTTTTCCTGAAATGGTAAAATTGTATGGCATTGAAACCATTAATGGTAAATCTCACAAAGACAATTTTTATCATACTTTGGAAGTATTAGATAATACGGCAAAAAAGAGTAATAATTTATGGTTACGTTGGTCTGCTATTTTGCATGATATTGCTAAACCTGCTACAAAACGTTTTGAGCCAGATCATGGTTGGACATTCCATGGACATGAAGACAAAGGAGCTCGAATGGTTCCAAAAATATTTGAAAACTTACGTTTGCCTTTAAACGAAAAAATGAAGTATGTACAAAAATTAGTATTGCTTCATTTACGTCCTATCGTATTAGCAAAAACCGAAATTACAGATAGCGCTGTTCGTCGTGTGTTATTTGAAGCTGGTGATGATGTAGATGACTTAATGGCATTATGCGAAGCAGATATCACTACTAAAAATCCTAATAAAGTAAAACGTTATTTACAAAATTTTGAAATTGTAAGAGAGAAGTTAAAAGAGCTTGAAGAAAAAGATAAAATTCGTAATTGGCAACCTCCGGTAAGTGGTGAGGAAATTATGCAAATATTTAATTTACCACCTTGTAAAAAAGTGGGCGATTTAAAAAATGCATTAAAAGATGCCATCTTAGACGGCGTTATTCCCAATGAAAGAGAAGTAGCCCTTATATTTTTAAAAGAGAAAGCTAAGGAACTTAATTAGCATAATTGAGATTTTTACTTAGGCTTGTCACTTCGAGCGGAGTCGAGAAGCATTCTTATGCGTAGTTTCGTTTTTACATTTTGATTCTTCTAGTAAAGTCTTCAAGTAAAAATTTATAAAAATTTGTTTCTTTTTCACAATCATTTTTAAATTCTATCACCCTTCTGTTCTCGACTAAGCTCGAACTGACAGGCTTTATATTGTGTGCTTTGTGTCTGGCAATACATTCCCCATATTCCACTCTAAACGTTTTACAAAATCATTTTTTCTTACTTTGCAATCTTTCATTTCACAAATAGAGCATGACTTTGGTAAACAAGGATCTGCATGAATAAAAAATTCTATCTCATGACTAAATTCTGTTGTTGCTAATTTATCTAAATCATCCACTTCTTTATGCGATTCTTCAAGAGTATAATACCACGGTAAAGTCATGTGGCAATCTACATGAACTACAGAGCCATATTTTACAACTCTTAGATTATGAATATCAATCCAACTAGGATTACGTTTGGTATTTAAAACAGAAATTAAATGTTCTATTTTTACATAATCTGCTTTATCCAATAAATTAAAAACGGATTCTTTAATCAAATGAAACCCCGTAAACGCAATAAATATTCCTAAGCCAATTGTTATTATATAATCAACCCAAAATAAGTTAGTAAAATAAATAACAATTAACCCTACCACTAATCCTGCACTGCTCCATGTATCAGTTAATAAATGTTTGCCATCAGCTATCATTGTTGAAGAATGTAGATGAGTCCCTTTTTTAATTAAAATTTTTGCTAGTATATAATTTACTAATCCTGAGAATAAAGAAATTCCTAAACCAATATCAATATTTTGTAAATCATGTGGATTAAAGAAAGCTGAAACGCCTTTAAAAGTCATTGCAACTCCAGCTAAGGTTACCATACCACCTTCTACACCAGTTGATAGAAATTCTATTTTTCCATGTCCATAAGGATGATCTTCATCTTTCGGTTTTGCAGCATAATATAAACTATACAAAGCAAAGGAGCCAGCTAAAATATTTACGATAGATTCAATCGCATCTGTTAAAATAGCGCTAGATTGTGTTAAGTAATACGCTAAAAATTTTAATGCCATTAACACAAAACCTACTATTAACGTAAGTTTCATGGTGTTTATTTTTA
>JBBIUW010000364.1:0-3447 GCA_037440045.1 Sphingobacteriaceae bacterium | reverse complement strand
GAAAGTTTGGATACCGAACAAATGAATAAACCTGCAGAGCCCTGGGAATTCAGAGCTCATCCAGCGTGGCAACGTTTAATTGTAATGTTAGGGGGAATTATCGTTAATGTTTTGTTGGCGTTTTTAATTTATGCCATGATTTTGTTTACATGGGGAGAGAAAAAAATACCAATGACTCAATTAAAAGATGGTATTTCTTGCATGGACTCACTAGGAACTAGTGTTGGATTTAAAACAGGCGATAAAATTATTTCTGTTGACGGAAAACCAATTAAATATTTTGATGATTTAAGAATTGAAATTTTATTAGGACATAATGTTCAAGTTGATAGAAATGGAGAAAAAGTAGAGATTGCTTTGCCTCAGGATTTTGTGGATCAAATTGCTAAGACAGAAAATTTTAGTTTCATTTCTAGTCGTGTTCCTTCTTATTTTATTGGATTCCCAGACTCTTCTTTAAATAAAGGAGTCGCTCTTCAAGTAGGAGATATGGTAGTAGGATTTAATGATTCAATCAGATTTAAGTACCATGATGAATTAGTAACGGAAATAAAAAAGCATAAAGGCGAGAACGTTGTTTTAAATGTTATAAGAAAAGGTCAACAGGTAAATGTTCCAATTAAAATTTCTGATAAAGGAAAAATGGAAATGCATTTTGCTAATAAATATGATGATATTGAAGCATTTGGAGGATTTACATACGAAAGAAAAAAATATGGTTTCTTTGAATCGTTTCCAGCTGGTGTTGCGATGACATTTGATAAACTAAATTTTTATGTTCGTCAGTTTAAAATGATTTTTACTCCAAGTACAGGTGGCTATAAGCATATTGGTGGATTTAAATCAATGGCTAAGATGTTTGGCGACGAGTGGGTGTGGGAAGATTTTTGGACACGTACAGCTTTCTTATCTGTTGTTTTAGCATTTATGAATTTACTTCCAATTCCAGCCTTAGATGGTGGACATGTGGTATTTACACTATATGAAATGATTACCAGAAGAGCACCAAGTGTTAAGGTATTAACTTATGCGCAATATGTAGGTATGGCTATTTTATTAGCATTAATGTTGTATGCTAATTTAAACGACTTTTTACATTTCTTTAAGTAACTTTTAGCTGTTTTTGTATTATACTTTACTAATGATAAGAAAATATTTAAAACATAAAACCTTATTTCTTGTAAGTTTCGTCTTGATTGCTTTTCAGGTAAAAGCACAAGATAAAACCATTAGTTCGGGTAATAAACCTGTTGTTAGAGAACCTATTTCAAAACATAAAATCATGATTATTCCGTTTGAAAACAGAATGTATCTGAGCGAGATTGATTTTATGATTAATAAAGAAACTAAGCTTAATGCCAAGCAAATTAAAGCAGTAATGCGCGATGGCTTAAATGAACAGTTTTATAAAAAGTTAAAAGCTAAAATGCAGGTGGTTGATTTGTTAGAAGACACAACCAAAACAAAACAAGATTTAGCGAATATTTATCAGTACCTGACTTATCAGTATCAAAAAGTGCCTAGTCAAGATAACTTTAAGCCACCTGTAAAAGAGAAAGAAGAAAAGACAATTAATAATGGGCAGTTAGTTGTGGAAAGTAACAGCGACGCTCGTTTCATGAATGCAAAACTTAAAAATGCAACACTAGTTCCATATTTGGGAGGAAAATATAAAACTGATTTGTTTTTGTTTATAAATGAATTAGATATTAAAGCTCTTAATGGCTCTCCAGCAGATTTAAACAGTACATCAACTCGTAAAATAATATTGCATTATACAATTTATACTTTAGATGCTCGTGAAATAAATTCGGGAATTGCAGAGGTTAATTTACCCACCAATATTAATACGCCTTCTAAAATTATCAATAGCTATTTTTCGCAAATAGCCGATATGATTGTAGCTCGAATCGAGAAAGCTTTAATTGCAAAATAATTAAAAATTTAACAAAATCCTTTGTTAATAAATACCATTTAAGAGCCCAATACCATTCGTTAATAGGATTATTTTTGTTTTAAAATATTTTAATAAAATGAAAATAGCGTATATCTCAATTATTGGCGGATTATTTCTTTTGTCGTCTTGTGTTCCTCAACGATTAATGGAAGAGACAAAAGCAAAATTATCTACTTGCGAAACTGAATCTAGTGCAGCTAAAAAAGCAGCGTCGGATGCAGAAGCTAAAAATGCTGATTTAACTGAAAAGTTGACGAAGGAAGGAAAAGAATTAATGGGATTGCAGAGAGATACTGCTATTATGAGTACTAACTTACGTTTATTACAAAATAAATACGATAAATTAAATTTAGTGAATGACCAATTGCTAGATAAATATAATCGTATGCTGTTAGGGTCAGAAAAAGATAATGCTGCTTTAAGCGGTAAACTTCAATTAACTCAAGAGCAATTATTGAAAAAAGAAGATGAGTTAAAAGCTCTGGAGTTACGTTTAAATAAACAACAACAAGAGTTAGATGCATTGTCTGTCGAATTAAAAAAACGTGAGGCTCGTGTTAATGAATTAGAAGCTATCTTAAAAAGCAAAGATCAAGCAACTGCTGATTTGAAAAAGAAATTACAAGATGCTTTAATGGGCTTTGAAGGTAAGGGTTTAACCATTACACAAAAAAATGGGAAAGTATATGTGAGTATGGATGAATCTTTATTGTTTGAAAGTGGTAAAACTGCTGTTCAACCAAAGGGAGTTGATGCATTAAAAAATGTTGCAAAAGTATTAGAAACAAATCCTGATATCAATGTATTAGTAGAAGGGCATACAGATGATGTGCCAATGGTAGGAAAAGGCGAAATAAAAGACAATTGGGATTTAAGTGTCATGCGCGCAACATCTGTTACAAAAATTATATTACAAAATTCGAAAACAGATCCTAAGCGAATTACTTCAGCAGGAAGAGGAGAATTTTTTCCAATTGATACAGCTAAAACTCCTGAAGCAAGAAAGAAAAATAGAAGAACTGAAATTATCTTAACGCCTAAATTAGATGAATTATTAAAAGTGCTAGAAAGTAATTAATATTAAAAATATAATCAATTTAAAGCCCTTCACACTCTGAAGGGCTTTTTTAATAAGGTTTATGAAATTAATAGAGAAGGCTTTTTTCGTTTATGTTATAGCAATCAACTGTTTTGCTTATGCTCTCATGTGCTACGATAAGCATCAAGCCAAGAAAAAAGGGAAGCGAATTCCGGAAAACAAATTATTTATAGTAGCTTTTGCATTTGGCGCTTTAGGTGTGTATTTAGGAATGAAAGCACCTATCTATCATAAAGCAGCTAAGGCTAAATTTAAATGGGGGATACCATTTATTATAATTTTAAATATTATAAGTGTTTATTTTATATATAAGTATAAATAAAAAAGCCGTTCAATTGAACGGCTTTAGTTTTTTAGTGGTGATGTCCATCTGGCCCGTGAACATGACCAT
>JBBIUW010000363.1:0-3449 GCA_037440045.1 Sphingobacteriaceae bacterium | reverse complement strand
CACCGTTAAATTTAAAACACGATAATCTAAACTTTTGTCTTGTAAAATTTGTTCATCTGCTAATGTTTTATTAGGTGGCGAATCAAATTGCGTTTTTTGAATAAATTTACTTTCATTCATAAATCTGCCTGCTACGGGCCATAAATCAGCAACTAAACAAACACCTAATAAAACAAAAAACACATTAGATTGCATCTTTTTTATCAATAATAAGAATAATCCAATGGCACATAAACTAATAAATATAAATGAACGCATAGCATCACTCTTAAATATCTCTATTCTTGCTTTCTCTAAATTAGCCATATAATCGGGCATTATTTGAACTATTTGAGTATCTGGAGCTCCACTTTGTTTAAATTGATTAGCGATAGTAACTTCTTCATTTGGAGCGATAAATGTGTTTAGCATATTTGGCAACAAATAACCAATTAAACAAAAACCTCCTACTATAACAAATGAAAATAAAAGGATTTTCTTTAATTCATATGTTTTTTTTGAGAAAGGTAAAACCACTTGTTCACTTTTCTTAGACAATTTAATAAGTTGATCAACAGCTAAAACAGCTAATAACGGAATGGTAAGCTCAGCTATAATCAATATCATAGATACTGCTCTAAATTTATTATACCCAGGTAGGTAATCTAAAAAGAAATTACTAAATCCTTCAAAAAACCTACCCCACGATAACATCATAGCTAAAACAGTAACTATAAATAATGGCCATTTTAATGGATGTTTGATAATCAACATTCCAATAAAAGCCAAAAATACAATAATGGCTCCTATATACACAGGTCCTGCTGTACCTCCTTGGTCTCCAAAATAAGAATTACTTCCGGCTATTTGCTCTCTGTACAAGGGATCAACTTTTTTTAAAGCATCTTTACTAACATTACCAATTGCTGCAGAAGCACCTCCTTTAAAATTTGGAATAATAAACGTGCAAGTTTCCCATATACCATGACTATACTGCAATGCATAATTTTTATCTAATCCTGACGTTACATTCGATTGATTACTCTTTAAATTAGCATCAATTGTTAGTTCTGTTTTACCTCGAGTTGAATATTTACCATATTCTTCAGTTGCTAATAGACTTCCTGCATTAGGTAAAAAGCCTATAATACAGGCGCCAAAAAATAAACTAACACCAATAAAAAAAGATTTTATATCTCTTACTTTTAATGCTTTGATAAAATAAGAAATAAACACCAAGCCAAAAATCATAAAACCGTAATAAGAAATTTGAACATGGTTTGCGTTTAATTCAAGCCCCATAAATAGGGCTGCTATAGAAAAGCCTAACCAATATTTTCCTCTCATAAGTAATATAATGCCTCCTAAAATAGGAGCTATGTAACTAATCGCATTGGCTTTTGAATTATGTCCTACTTCTAGTATAATAAAAAAATAAGACGAGAAACCATACCCCAAAGCACCTACAAAGGCAAGCCAAGGATTAATTTCTAAGCATAATAACAAAATAAAAAAGCCCAGAAAACACATGAAAATTGCCCCTATTGGATGCGGAAAATAACCATGAAAAAATTGATCCAAATGACTTAACCAATTGCCTGGATAATTAGTAGATATTTGATAAGATGGCATTCCTCCAAACATAGAGTTTGTCCATAATGCTTCTCCATTTGTATTGGCTCTAAAATCCACTAATTCTTTACTCATTCCCCTATACTGCGTAATATCAGATTGGTTAATTACTTTTCCAGAAAACATTGGTTTAAATGAAATAAAAGTGATAATAGCAAAAGTGACAATGGCTATAAAGTGTGGGATATATTTTTTTAAAATCATGTACAGTAAGTTTAAAACAAATATATAAAGTGTTTAGTTATTTTTTAAATCCTAAAAAGCATAATTTATTTGTATTTTAGTAGCCTCATGAAGAAACTTTTTTCGGTACTTAAATACACTAAAGATTATAAAGGCTATGCCGTCCTTAATATTTTTTTTAACATATTGTTTGCGATTTTCTCAGTTTTTTCAATTTCGCTCACAATTCCTTTTTTAGAATTAATATTTAAAAAGGATGTTGCAGATTATCAAGAAATCATTCATCAAAGTTCTCCTGCCTTTAAATTTTCTATGAAAGGTATTACTGAATGGGGTTACTATCAAATGTCATTAATGATTATTGAGCAGGGAAAAGCCCAAACGTTACTTATTATCTGTTTAGTAGTATTTTTTGCTACATTTTTAAAAAACATTTCCCGCTATTTTGCTATGTTTTTCTTAGCCCCTATTCGTAACGGGGTTGTAAAAGATTTACGAAATAAAATGATGCGTAAATCATTAGAACTCCCCCTATCCTATTTTAGCGATGAACGAAAAGGGGATATGATGAGCAGAATGACTACTGATGTGATTGAAATTGAATGGAGTATCATGCAAACTTTGGAGTTAATATTTAGAGAGCCTTTAACCATTATTATTTCATTAGCAACACTAATTTTTATAAGTCCATATTTAACGCTATATGTTTTTTTATTATTACCTGTGGCAGGTTTGGTAGTAGCCTTAGTAAGTAAAAGCTTAAAAAGTCGTTCCGCTAAAGGAAAAGAAGTATTTGGACAACTTTTTAATATTATGGAAGAAACCTTAGGTGCTTTAAAAGTTATTAAAGCATTTACAGGCGAACGATTTGTTCAAAATAAGTTTGAAAAAGTAAATGATAATTACAATAAAATATCTGTGGGTCTTTATCGCCGCGCTGACTTAACCTCTCCTATTAGCGAAACAGTAGTTTTAGGTGTGTTATTATTGATTTTATACATTGGTGGTTGCATGGTTTTTAACGGTTCTGGCTCTCTATCTGGTGCTGCATTTTTAGGTTATTTTGCTGTTGCTTCGCAAATTGTTCCTCCTATTAAACAAATAACCATTGCTTATAACAATATTCAAAAAGGATTAGCGTCCGAAGAGCGTATTGATAAAATATTGCAAGCTGAAAATCCAATAACCAACAAACCTCAAGCTGTTAAAATTGAAACCTTTAATAAGGGAATTGAATTTGATAATGTATCATTTTCATACAAAAAAGGAGATGATGGTTATGTATTAAAAAACATTAGCTTGTCTATTCCAAAAGGTAAAACCATAGCTTTAGTTGGACAAAGTGGTAGTGGTAAAACTACACTTGCTGATATGATTCCAAGATTTTATGATACCGATTTAGGAGAGATAAAAATTGATGGAATTGCTTTAAAAGACTTAGATATTGAAAGTTTAAGAAAGCAAATTGGAGTGGTAACTCAAGAAAGTATTTTATTTAATGACACTATTGAAAACAATATTGCCTTTGGATTAGATACTTTTGATAAAGACAAAGTGATTGAAGCTGCAAAAGTGGCTAATGCTCACGACTTTATTTTACAACAATCTCAAGGCTACCAAACCAATATTGGAGATAGAGGTGGAAAATTAAGTGG
>JBBIUW010000362.1:0-3449 GCA_037440045.1 Sphingobacteriaceae bacterium | reverse complement strand
CTAATAAATTTTTATTTGTTATTATTATCGGAAACTTATCGATTGCCATAGTACATCTACCATCAACACGATCGGTATTAAAATCCAAGCTTACTAAAAGGATATTATGAGCTTCTAATACTTCACTTAAATTATTTATAACACCTTTCTCAAGTTTCCATATTTTGCGTAATTGTTTAGCGCATTCCTGCGGAGAGCCATATTTGTTGACATCTAATACAGGAAGATTTATATCTGTATATTTTATTGCATCTAATAACTGTTCAATATTTAATCGACTTACATTTATATTAGCTTCAATTTGTGACATTAATTTTGCAGCTACTACATTACGTTTACGATAACTTAACGACAGAGGTAATACTTCTCCTTTCTGATAAAAAAAACTTTCAGGATATTGTAAGGTTTTTGATAATTTTTCTATAACGTCTGCGCTAATTCCAAATACGTCATTTTCCCAACGCCATGCAGTAGGTTTAGTCACATTTAATTTTTCTGCTAAATCTAAATGAACCATTCCACGAGATTCTCTGGCTATGGTTATCATGTGTGGATTCACTTTTTTTCCTATTTCCATTTTACTACTTTTCTAAAATTCTTCCCGACAAAGATAAATAACTATTTTGTAATATTTCATAATAAGTTACATTAAAAGTTTAATTAAATATTGTAATCAATTGATATTCAGGTAAATTGATTTTGTTTAATTGATACTTTCTTATAGTAAATGTAATAAACTCTGATATAGTATTTACCAGATTTAATAAATAATTGAGCGTTGATTTTCAAAATGTTACGTTTTATAGCAAATATATGCTATAAAATATAGCTAATTTTTTTATTTAATAATGTGACTGACAATCTTACATTATTAGTTCATAAAGTAGTTATTTAACTGAAAAAGCATTATTGTTTTCAATTGGATTCGTTTTTATCATACATTTGCTCTAGTATTAAATAAAAGTTCGTTGCAAAACGTTCAACTGTCAAAGAAATCTGGTAAATTTTAATGAGGACAGGAGAATGGATTGAGCAACACGTCAAGGGCGTGTTATTCTTTCTGTTTTCCAATTCCTCAGGGCTTACCAGAGCCTCTTTGAGTTGGAGATAGTAGATAACACGCTCCCTTTTTTCAGGGAGCTTTAAATTAATTAACATGGAAGCAAACAAAGTTTCTTTAAAAGCCTTTGATAAAACAAAATCGGTTTTACTTATTGATTATAATGAAATAGACCTTTTTGTCAATCAAAAAATATTAGAAAACTACGGAATTGACAACATTTGTTGCATGAGAGGCGCTAGTGATGCTTTAATGCATTTGCGTTTACATGACATATATTACTCACTTATCCTAATCGACATTTATTTACCATTCTCGGACGGTTTTAAGTTTATTGATACTGTGCGTGAGTTTGATTCAAATAAAAAACAGGGAGAAATTTGTATAGTATCAAATTCTATCGACCCTAAACACTGGGAAAAAGCAAAAAGCAGAAACATTAAATTTATAGAAAAACCGCTCACAATCGAAAAGCTGTTTTCTGCATAAATTTATTAATCAAATCCTTCTGAAAAAAATTCTTTTAAAGTTAAACCATGAAGTTGAATAAGTTTTACCAATGTATCAAACTGAATATTGCCACCTGTTTCGTACTTCCCATATTGGGCTCGTCCAATATTGTTTTCAAAAGCGAAATATTCGTAGTTGGTATATCCCTTTTTAATTCTAAGGGCTTTCAATCTATTTCCCAGTTGTTTCAGATAAATATCTGGCTCCTGTTTTTTAAGTGTTTTTTTAGGCTTTTGCATATTCAAAACACGCAATTCAACCTGTCTTTCGTTACCTGCTAACAAATACCTGCTATAAAATGTATTTTTAGTATTTTTATTTCACAATTATCCAATGAACAAACATAAAATATAATTTAAAAATCCACGTTAAACATTAATTTGGACGATATTAAGATATGGACAAAGACAAAATTATTAATGTATTATTTGTAGATGATGAATCTAATAATCTGGTAACATTTGAAGCCAATTTTAGACGGTACTTTAATGTCTTTGTTGCTATTTCTGCAAAAGAAGCAGAAGTTATCCTTGCTAAAAATATAATTCATGTCTTAATAACTGACCAACGTATGCCTGTAAAGCTAGGGACAGAATTATTAGCTGAATCAGTAAAAAAATATCCCGAACAGGAAAGAATAATTATGACTGCATTTAGTGATGCAATTGAAATTAAAGAAGCAATTAAGTTAGGTTATGTTTTCAGGACATTTGAAAAACCTTGGGATAGTGAGGAATTAATTGATGCCATTAAATTAGGATATGAATCGTATATCTGGAAAATTAATAGAAAGAAAATAATAGATGATTTAAACTCTGATTATTAAAAATTAGATGATAACATGAATGGGTGGCCCATCATTACCAACTATAAAATTTCTTCTATATTTTCTTACTTCTATCTCTAAATCTGCTCTTTGTAAACTTAACATTTTTATACGCCATTTGAGCATAGCTATTAAATCCTTATCTGCCTGATTACTCTCTTCAATCTTTAATTTCGACATGATATTTCGATAATTAAAGAAATCATTAGGAGTAATATTAAAAACACTGCAAATATTATTTAAAATCTTATCTGAAAAATTAATTTTTCCGCACTCAATTTTACTGTAATATTGTTGTGTAGTGCCAAATAATATTGCTACTTCTAATTGTTTCATATTATTATTCTCACGTAAATCTTGCAAATTTTGCCCTAAATATTCATTCAAATAATCGTTCATATCATAAATTTTTATAAGCTAAATTATAATATCTGCATCATAAATAGAATTGAAAACAGTAATTTTTATCATTTATTTGTCTTTTTTAGAAAAATACAACCTAATATGGTTGTACAAAACATGGTTTTTGATTAGGCTGTCGACGAATTTTTTTAAAAATTTGAAACTTAATCTTAAAACAAAAATGTATGAAACAAAAACTTTTACTTTTTGCATTTACTTTATTAAGTACAATGCTGTTTTCTCAAGCCTCAGTACCGATGGCTTTTGAGGATTGGAAAACAACAACCGGTACACAAAACTTTTTTTACAAAAATGTAACCAAAGTTGATGGTACTGATACTTATGTTGCAGGTGCGACAATGAATGGTTCGGGCAACTTAGATGTACTTGTTGCAAAATATAATTCAGGAGGTCATTTAGTATGGATACAACAATATAATGGTGCTGCGAATAGTGCGGATTTCGCAACTGACATGTATATATCAGGAACTTACGTTTATTTAACAGGTGCGGTATGTAGTAATACTGCTGTTCCTGAATCTGATATATTATTTATGAAGTTAGCAAAATCAAATGGCGCAGTTCAATTTAATGTAAAATATAACGGAGCCGCTGGGGGTATTGATGCAGGTAGAGCAATATCTAATGACC
>JBBIUW010000361.1:0-3451 GCA_037440045.1 Sphingobacteriaceae bacterium | reverse complement strand
AAAAGTTGTATCAGACTTAATTGAATTTGGAACCGTGCAACGTGCGTTTATTGGATTAAGCATACAAGACATTGATGCAAAATTTGCTGAAGAAAAACGTATTAAACAATTAAAAGGAGTATACATTAATGGCTTAACCCAAAATGGAGCTGGCGAAGAAGCAGGTATCAAAATTGGTGATGTAGTCACTAAAATTGAAAATGTAGTTGTGAAAAGCACATCAGAATTACTAGAGCAAGTAGGTAAATTTAGACCAAGTGATAAAATTAATGTAACTGTTGTTAGAAACGAAAAAGAAATGATTATCCCTGTTGTTTTAAAAAACAAAGAAAACAGTTTAGGTATGATTAAAAAACCTGAAGTATTTAGGACCTCTGTAAATTCTTTAGGCGCTGAATTTGAGGAATTAAATGCAGAAGATTTAGCTAAATACAATATTCAATCTGGCGTAAAAATTTCTAAACTTCAGGCTGGTAAATTAGCAAATGCTGGTATCAAAGAAGGGTTCATTATTACTTCTGTTGATAAGAAAAAAATTAGCAACGTAAAAGATATTCAAGCTACTTTAGAAAATAAAACTGGAGGTGTATTAATAGAAGGTATGTATCCAAATGGCATGAGAGCCTATTACGGCTTCGGATTATAAGTCGACAAATAAAATAGATTTATCGTATGAATTAGGTAGTTATGTCTTGACTCATTTGCTATAAGTCTAAAAACTTAAATTTAAAATGTTAAAAACATAACAAAAACCTAATCATTTAATAATCAAAGCGATACAAAATTGGAAGAAACCCCTTTTTTTTCTACATTTGTTGGCTTATAAAACCATCTAAATAACATGAGACAACTAAAAATAACCAAATCGATTACCAATCGCGAAAGTGCATCTTTAGATAAATATCTTCAAGAAATTGGTAGAGAAGAATTAATTACGGCTGAAGAAGAAGTTGTTTTAGCGAAGAAGATTAAGGATGGTGACCAAGACGCTTTAGAAAAATTAACTCGTGCTAACTTACGTTTCGTTGTATCAGTAGCTAAACAGTACCAAAATCAAGGTTTAAGTTTACCAGATTTAATTAACGAAGGAAACTTAGGTTTAATTAAAGCGGCTCGCCGTTTTGATGAGACGCGTGGTTTCAAATTTATCTCTTATGCTGTTTGGTGGATTCGTCAATCTATTTTACAAGCTTTAGCTGAACAATCACGTATTGTTCGTTTACCTTTAAATCAAGTTGGTTCATTAAATAAAATCAACAAAGCATACTCTAAATTAGAGCAAGAATATGAGCGCGAACCAAGTGCTGATGAAATTGCTGAGTTATTAGACTTACCTATCGACAAAGTATCTGATACAATGAAAGTATCTGGTCGTCATGTAAGTATGGATGCTCCATTTGCTAATGGTGAAGAAAGTTCTTTATTAGATGTATTAGTTAATCACGATTCATTAAAAGCTGATTCAGGATTAATTATGGAATCATTATCAAAAGAAATTGATAGAGCTTTATCTACATTAACAGAAAGAGAAAGAGACGTAGTAAAATTATTCTTTGGAATTGGCTTAAACCATGGTTTAACATTAGAAGAAATTGGTGATAAATTTGACTTAACTCGTGAGCGTGTTCGTCAAATTAAAGAAAAAGCGATTCGTCGTTTACGTCATAGCTCAAGAAGTAAATTACTTCAACAATACTTAGGATAATCTACTAAAGATTATTTACTCCAATTAAAGCAAACATCAACTAGGTGTTTGCTTTTTTTATGCGCTCCTATTTTACCATAAAAGTTTCGTTCAAACTTTTTTAATTTCTTTGAAAAGCTATGTTTTTGAGATTTTGCTTTAGAAGAAGATGTTGATGATGAACGAGAGGGTATTTTAAAAGATAAATTCAAATCTATAGTATTACTAGTAGTTGAAACTTGGCTTATATTACTCAATCCTTCATCCGTAATACCATCATTTTTATTGTCATTAAAATTTCCTTGCTGACTCATTTGATTATCCATATTTAGATCATCATTTGCATTACTCAAATTAGTTTGCGCAATTTGAATTGCAGAATTACTATTATTACTTAAAAACACATTAGCCAACTGTTGTTGCTGTTGTGAAAAAGCTGTAGCGGATAATGTAACAAGAGATAATAAAAATATATTGCGCATGATATTTAAATATTGATTCATTCAAATATCCAAAAACAGTGTTGTAAAGAGTTTTTTTAATTGTTAAGGAACGATAAAATAAATTTGAATTAACGTATTTTAAGAATCTAAACTCTTTTACCCAATTCAATTACGGCTAAATCTTTGATTTCAGAACCATCTATTACAAAACGTAACACTGTTTTAATTTGATGAAACCCATGTACGCCACAGGCGCCTGGATTCATATGTAAAACATTATACTGTTCTTGAAACATTACTTTTAAAATATGAGAATGTCCGCAAATAAACAACTTAGGTTGTTCGGCAAGTAAAATATCTTTAACTTCTTTTAAATAATTCGTTGGTTGTCCGCAAATGTGAGTCATGTATACTTTCACATCCTCACAAGTAAATATTAAATTCTTTTGAAATTCTTTTCTAGCATTGGCATCATCAATATTACCATAAACAGCTCTTAAAGGTTTTGTTTTTTTGATAACATCTGTTACCATTTCTATATTCCCTATATCTCCTGCATGCCAAACTTCATCAGCAGCTTCAATATGTTTTAGCAAAGCTGAATCTAAATCGCTATGTGTATCGGATATGAGAAGAATGTTTTTCAATAAAATAAAAAAATGAGCACAAATTTAGGATAAATATATATTAGTGTTTACAGGCAAAACTAAGTATATCACATTTAATTAACCATTTTTAAAATTAAAAAAAGGATTTTATGAATCTAGCAAATATATTTAAAATAACATTTGTAAATAAAGCAGTCAAAATTAGAAAAAAACAATTAGAAAAAGTAATTGAAGGTTCTGTAGAAACACTCTTAAACACTAATCTAAAGGCCTCTGATGGAAAAAAGCACTATGAAGCAACCACGCGATAACAATTTAAAATTAAAAGCAGCTAATCTTGGCTGCTTTTTTTTAGCCACCTACTCTCTTTAATTTGTAAATTAGTTTATCTATTACCTTGGTGTTTTTGGTAATAATTTCAGCATCTCCAAGCATACCAAATCTGAATTTTAGTTTTTTATTCATATTTGTTGTTATTCCATTTGGTAATTTAACTTTTACTAAATATTGTTTATTGACATCAATCTCCGAAATATTTTCGATCACCCCCCTCACAACACCATATTCTTCAAATGGATAACTTTTTAATTTTATAATAACGGTTTGTCCGCTTTCTACTTTTCCTAAATTATATTGGTCTAAATATACTTCTCCCAGATAACTTATATTTTCAGGCATTACGTAACAAATATCTTGTCCTTTAGCAACAGACTGAA
>JBBIUW010000360.1:0-3462 GCA_037440045.1 Sphingobacteriaceae bacterium | reverse complement strand
TTACAACAATAACACACAAAAGGCAAAAGGAGGTTGCTATAAACTTATAGTTTAAAACAAACCTCCTTTCTGGTAAAAATTTCAACGTCCTTACCACTACAAAGGTAGTTTTAATACTATCAACTCACTATTTACAGTTCTTAAATTATACTAATAGCACATTTTTGTATATTAGTATAAGGTTTTACAAGCTAAGTATAGTTTGTTTGTACCAAAACAATGTCAGTTCAAGCTGTCACGCCGAGCGGTACCGATAGGTATTGATACGAAGCGTTAGTCGAGAACTATTATAATAACAAACCTTATTAATTGAATAAACCTTTTAAAATATTTTTTCTTTTGTTTATGCTGTTTTGCTGTGAAGCAAAAACACAAACTAACCTTGTTTATAATGGTGATTTTGAAATTTATGATACTTGTCCTCCTGCTCAATCGGGTAATTCAACTACATTAAATTACATTAAACATTGTTTAGGTTGGGATACTCCAACAGAAGCATCATCTGACTATTTTAATTCATGTTCTACAAATAATTTATCTGGTGTCCCAAAAAATTATGGGGGTTTTCAATATCCATACAATGGTAATGGTTACGTTGGCTTGTATGCTTTAATAGATTATGAGCCATGTCAATATAGAGAATATATTCAAACTAGATTAATAACTCCGTTAATTACTGGCAAAAAATATACTATAGAATACTTTGTATGTATGAGTGGACCACAAGCGGCAGTAAATAGTATTAGTGCCTTATTTAGTGTTAATAAAATAAACTCTGTAACAGATTGTTTTATAAATGCTAATCCACAAGTAAAGTATGAAAGCGGCTACTTAACAGATACACTTAATTGGACAAAAATTACAGGTGATTTTGTAGCAGATGGTGGAGAAGAGTATTTGACAATTGGATTTTTTGAAGATACTTTAAATCATCAAGGAGTCCTTCCATTAATGCCAGATAGTCTAACTTTTAAATCCTATACTATATATTATTTCATAGACGGTATAATATTAAACGAATCGATTTGTACATTAAATATACCAAATGTATTTACTCCTAATAAAGATGGAATTAATGATGTGTTAAAAATTAACTCCTGTTCATCTCTTATTAAAACAACTATATATAATAGATGGGGGAACAAAGTATTCGAAACTACTGATGTAAATTATTTTTGGGATGGGAGAACCACAAGTGGTGAAGATTGTATTGATGGCAACTATTTTTATATTATTGAAACAAAAGAAAAAACAATAAAAGGTTTTGTCCAGTTAATTAGGTAAAAACTAATTAATTATGAAACAAAAAATTTATATAGGCTTAATGGCTTTAGGGTTTAATACTATTGCTCAAACTCCAACAGGTTCAGCCCCACCAAATACAGCGCCTGTTCCAATATTGGCTCAAAGTGCATGGTATCGTGGCGGTAACAATTTAGGTGGTACAGCTGGATCAAACAACATCTTCGGTACGATGTGGAACAGCCCAGTTTATCATTTTACAAGCGGTGTGCAGCGTATGGTGTTAAACGGCAACTTAACAGTGCCAACCACTGCTGCTGTTGGCACACAAAACACCAGTGGTTTTTGGGTATAAATACAAACAATCCTTGGAGCAGGGTACACATTGCAGCGCCCGGCGCAAGCCTTTACGGTGGCTATTTTCTTTTTTTAATCTGCCACCCCCTGAACTATTTTACTTTTATCCAAGTCAAATAATATAGTATTTTCAGATGATTGACGCCGTTGGATGAAACAGCGTGCTAAACTCACTTAATCAACTTCTCTGGACTAATATTTAAAATATCTGCTATTTTATAAATATTTAAAACTCTAGTGTTTACTTCCCCATATTCAATGCGTTGGTATTGCTTAGTACTAGTGCCAAGTTCATGTGCCACTTGGGCTTGTGTTAAATTGTTTTTAATACGCTCTTTTCGCATCAAATTACCAATTTTAACTAGTTTATCTTTTTCTTTAGCATTAAGCACATGTAAATTAGGCTTTACTAAAAAAACACTAAACATCATTAATGACGTTAAATGATTTGCTTTATAAAAAAATAATTTTAAATTTGATTGTGCGTTTTTTGTTAACACATATCTTAATATTGTTTACTTTATTAATAAAAAGTCAAACATGGATTAATGTTACAAATCAATATATTTCGAATCCAAGTTTTGAAGACTATACCGCTTGTCCTGAAGGTTTTTCTGACCCAGCAAATTATTGGATTGATAGCTGCAAAGGTTGGAGTCACGTCACATATGCTTCGCCCGATTTAATTACTCTTTGTTCGAGTGCTTTCAGCCCACTAATGGGGATACCATATAATTATGTAATGACATACCAATGGCCTTTTCATGGCAATTCATATGTTGGGTTTTTTGCTTACACTACTTTGAACGATAAGTTGTGGTGTGAGTACGTTCAAACCAAACTTATTAAACCATTAATTATTAATACAAAATATAAATTTACAATGAGGCTTTCTACATCAAATAGTAATTTACACGGTGTATCAAAAATAGGCGTTCATTTAAGTAATGCCTCTCTTTCAAACTACTCGCAGGAAACTTCTTTTAAGTTTACCCCTACAATGCACAATAGCAAAGGTTGTTTATATGATACACTTGGATGGATGTTATTTGAAGAAGAGTTTGTTGCAAAAGGAGATGAAAATTACCTGACTATTGGATGGTTTTCTGACACTAGCACAACTGATTGTGCCTATTTCGATCCAATTTTTAATCAATTCTATTATGGACCTGTTTATTATGGACTTGACAGTTTAAATTTACAAGAAGTAACAAATAATAATACAATTAGTGATTTTGCTATAAATGTTATAACACCAAATAACGATGGAGTAAATGATTACATAGATTTTGATATGTATAATTTAAGTGCTTTAAGTTTTAGTGTTTATAATCGTTGGGGCAGTTTAATCTTTACATCAAATGACATTCATTTAAAATGGGATGGATTAAGTAATTACAATAGTAAACTCAACGACGGGATGTATTTTTATGTACTATCTGCCGAAATATCTAATATAAAAGATAAAATTCAAAAACAAGGATATATTTCAATTATCAATTAACCTAAAAAAGTAAATATGAGATTAACAAAACAAAAAAAAGGTTTATTATTAGCGCTTAGTTTAACGTCATATTTGACGTATTCACAGCCTACTGGTACACCTCCAACTCCATTTCCAGCAACTAATCCTAATCAAGCAGTTAATTTAGCAAATAACGCATGGTATAGAGGAGGTAATACAAACGTGAATAACTCAAACAACATCTTCGGTACGATGTGGAACAGCCCTGTTTATCATTTTACAAGTGGCGTGCAGCGTATGGTGTTAAACGGCAACTTAACAGTGCTAACCACCGCTGCTGTTGGCACACAAAACACCAGTGGTTTTTTGGGTATAAATACAAATAATCCTTGGAGCAG
>JBBIUW010000359.1:0-3483 GCA_037440045.1 Sphingobacteriaceae bacterium | reverse complement strand
CGTGAAGTACGTGTATTAGTATCTGCTGACAAAGTAGATGATAAACAATCAGAACAATTAGCGTTTGACATTTCACAAAAAATACAAACAGAAATGACTTACCCAGGGCAAGTAAAAGTAACGGTAATACGTGAAGTACGTGCTACGGCGTATGCGAAGTAATCGTCACCCTGAACTCGTTTCAGGGTCTCAGAGATGCTGAAACAAGTTCAGCATGACTAACAAGACAAAAAAGCTGCATTTAAAACATGCAGCTTTTTTTATATATTTGGTATAGACTTGCAAGAAATTACAGTTATATAAATTGCATAAATTTGATTAGTAATACTAAGTGTAAAAACAATTAGTAGCCATTTTTATAAACTCTGAAACAACCATCATGACAAATAAAATCAATAATAATGGCGATTGGTTTCTGGTTGAAATTATTGAAAAACTTGAACCAGTTGACGTTGACAAGACGCAAGAACTAAGACGCGTAACTACATGGGGAAATTATCATTTAATAAACGCAGTAACACCATCACAAGCCTATGACAAAGCTGTGAAAATTGGAAAAAGAAGTAATTATAAATTTACTAACTCGGACAAAATTAAAATGAAATCAGAATTCTTGGGTATTGGCGATTTACTTCCTATATATGAAGACTTAGAGGATGGTGCAGAAATATTGTGGCATGACTATGGTTTCATAAGTGCAAAACGTTCAGATAAAATAGTGAAGACAAAAAAAGAGTTGATGAGTGGTTTAAAATTAAAACGGAAATAAAAAACAATCATGAAATCAAAAGTAATGTACATAGAATTAAAAAGTGGTTATTCAGACAATGGGCCTGCATGGATCGGTAAAGTTGAATTCTCAAAATCAGGTCAGACTATATATTTCGATAATAAAGCAATAAAGAAACTCAAGAATCCCAGTCTTGGAGCAAACCATTTCGACATCTTGACAGGTGATGAATATTGGGTTTCAGGTGTTAAAAAAAATGGTACGGATAGACATTGGGCTGGTGGTGGAAAAATAATGCTTGATAGAAAATCAATTGACGAGTATTTAAAATTAGTTGACTTTACAATCATCGAGGATATCCATTTTGACATCATTGATTTTGAACCAACAGACAAAAATAAATTCAAAGACATTGAAAATTCTCCAGTTGACTGGGAAAATACAGATAACAGTATTCAATCATGGTATTGGGACAACAACAGGAAAAAATTTAGTTAAAACACTTAATCATATTACATCAACGTACCTTCTATTATTTGTAAGAGTTAGTAATAAACACAAATTAATAAGGCTTATAAAATTTAACTACATCTGACAAAAATCAATCTTTATTTTTCGGAAAGAAAAAATATTTTCAAAAGCATCAAATGACATTATCAATTTAATTATTAAAATGAAATAATAATATTAATTACCATGAACAAAAAACTTCTTAAATTCTTTAAAATATTCAGCATTGTTATTTTGGTGCTATATGCGGGCATTTGTGCTTTATTATATTTTAATCAAGATGCTTTGTTATTTCATCCACAACCTAACTCCAAACAAGAAGTAGCCGATATTTTAAAAAGCTATCCCGAGTTCGACACCTTAACTTTTATTATGAAAGATGGTAACAGAACCTGTGGTTATATTTCTAAAGATACCATTAAAGAAAAATTACCTTTAGTACTTTACTTTGGTGGTAATGCAGAAGAAGTATCACATCTTGCCGAGAAGTACAAATACTTTCCAAATACCATCATGGTATTAATGAACTACCGAAGCTTTGGTTTAAGCCAAGGTACCATCTCCGAAAAAAGTATGTTTAGTGATGCCTTAGAAATTTATGATAAGCTAATGGCAAATCCCGAAGTTGATGCCAATAATGTGATTGTGATGGGACGAAGCATGGGAACTGGTGTGGCAACCTATGTGTCATCACAACGAAAAACAAATGCCACGGTTTTAATTACTCCTTACGAAAGTATTATTGATGTGGCTCAAGAAAAGTATACTTTTGTTCCTATTAGCTGGTTCATCAAACATCCTTTCAAATCAAAAGAATATGCTGCAAGTATTACCACTCCGGTGTTATCACTTATTGCCAAAAACGATCAGGTAATTCCTCCACATCACGCTCATAATTTAATGGAAGCATGGAAAGGTAATACAGAAGTATTTGAAGTAAACGAAGATCACAGCACCATCATGAAAAACGAAGAGGTGTGGAAGAAGATTGAGGAGTTTGTGAAGGGGAATATCAAATAGGCTCTTTTAATTCGTCACCCTGGACTTGTTTCAGGGTCTCATGAGATGCTGAAACAAGTTCAGCATGACCCTTACTTCTTCCTGCTTTTTAAATACGTCATTAAAACTGGAATGGTTGTAATAACAATTAATCCAACAACAATGTAGCCAATGTAATTTTCGATAGCAGGAAATTGTTTACCTAAAAAATAGGCAATGCTCGCAATGCTTCCAATCCACGCTACAGCACCAATGACGTTATACATCATAAACGTTTTAAAATCAATTTTAATAACTCCTGCCAATATAGGTGCAAATGTTCTAATAATAGGCAAAAAACGTCCTAATACTAATGTTTTACCGCCATGCTTATCATAAAACTCTTTAGTAGCTATTAAATGTTTTTTTCTGAACAACAAACTATCTTCTCTCGTATATAATTTTTCTCCCGCTTTTTTTCCAAACCAATAACCAAACACATTTCCTAAAATAGCGGCTAACATTAACAATAGCAATAACACTAAAAACGGCGTATCCAGCAATTGCGGCTTAGTAGCACACAACAGTCCCGAAATAAAAATTAAAGAATCACCTGGCAGAAAAAAACCTACAAACAAACCTGTTTCGGCAAACACTACAAATAATAGTAACCATAAACCACCGTAATGAATGATGCTTTGCGGGTCGGTTAATTGTTTGAGGAAATCGAGCATAATTTGTAAAACGAATAAAAAAGTAAAAGTAAATATACTTGAGAAATATTACTCTTCCTCCCCCTACCCCCTCCAGAGGGGGATATTAAAATTAAGCAATATCAAAAGACATTTTTTTCTTTTCAATACTTGCTTTAATATCTGTTAATTGTCCTTTAGGAATTGAACTGATTAATTTTTGTGTATAGGAAGATTGCGGATTCATGTATATTTCATCAGCATCTCCCATCTCTTCAATTTTTCCTTTATTCATGACCACCATTCGGTCGCTCATAAATTTAACAACTGATAAATCATGAGAAATAAAAATATACGTAAACTTAAACTCACGTTTTAAATCGTTCAATAAATTTAAAACTTGTGCCTGAACCGAAACGTCTAATGCACTTACACTTTCATCACAAATAATAAATTTTGGATTTAAAGCTAAAGCACGCGCAATACACACACGTTGACGTTGCCCTCCACTAAACTCATGAGGGTAACGATTAAATTGTTTTTCGGTTAATCCTACTTTTTTAAGTAGCTCGT
>JBBIUW010000358.1:0-3501 GCA_037440045.1 Sphingobacteriaceae bacterium | reverse complement strand
GCTAATAACAAAGGCGTTCTTCCGTAAAATAGCGCATCTACAGGATTTTTTTGTTGCGCATGGAAATTACTTTTTGGAAGATGAGAATAACAGTAATTACAAACTTGCTCTTCGTGCTTGAAGAGAGAATTGCCACAAGCAACGCAATTTCTGGGATAGATGAGTGCTAAAAAATCTTGTAACATTATAGCTTACCAGCTAGAGTGCAACTTAATTTGTATTTATTTATTTTGCCCGATAAGTTAAATAACTCAACGTATACTACATAAATACCAATTGGCGCTTTTTCATTTTCATCATTTATGCCATTCCAACTAATAACTCCATCTGCAGCTAATTGTTCGTTTTTTACCAAATGCCTTACCTGCCTGCCTTTACTATCATAAATAAATACATTGGCAGCTTTTCCTGGTTCGTCTAATTTATAGCTAATATTTAAAACATCATTGTAACCATCATTATCAGGTGAAAACAAGGGGTTTGAAATTGAAACTCCGCTTCCACCATCAGCTTGTAAATATTGGGAGTTATGGTAAGCTGGTGTTGCAAATCCAACACCTTCTGAGGCACTATTCCAATTTGTTTTATCGTTAGTTGTTCTATTAAAATCTATTCGTTCCAATGATACTCCTTTAGTACTTACTAGTAATGGGAAATGCATTTTACTAGTGTATTTTAAATTATCAATTACCATGGCATTACCGTCACTCAGTGTCACTACATCATCATCAACATTCATACTCGGTAAATCTATAATATCTAAAAAGCCTTTGGGATTTGTAGTGGCATATTGTTGTTTAACGGCAGTACCGTTTTCACTAATAACTAAATAATTTTCCGGGAATAGTAAGTAGCCTTCATTAGTAATTGATTTTGTGTCAATTAAAATTCCTGATAAGGTATCCATAGATCCTATTCTGATATCTTTTAAATTTATCGTTTTTGAGCTTCTATTATATAGTTCTATAAAATCTACACCACCAGTGTTTGGGTCAAATAATATTTCGTTTATTACAACATCATTTGGTAATGGCGCCTCGGGTAAAGCAAATGGAGCAGTGCCATTTATTATAGCGTTGCCTACACAATCAAAAACACCACTTAAAACGGTTACATGATATAATGTGCCTATTTGTATTGGTGCTGAAAGTTTTAGAGTTGCTTTTTTAAAATCAGGAGCAATTGCTTTTACAAAAGTGGGACTGCTGAGTCCATTATCAAAAGTATAGTTTAATGGATTTGAGAGGCTAACACTATCTAATGCTTCTGTAAATACTAAGGTAATAGTATCCGCATCCACTACAATTACCCTGTCTAATGTAGGCGATGTTACATCAGGATTAGAAGCGGCTACAGAGTTTGCAAATGATGGCGTTCCTCCATTAGGATGAGTACTTGCTCTCCAGTTTGTTTGCCCTCCACAAGGATTATTAGCATCAATTTGTTCTAAGCTCCAACCACCATCACTTTTAGTGGCATCGTTATACCAAGTGGATGAGTAGGAAACGGAACTAATAACGATATCGTTTGTGTCGCGAAGTGTAAGCGTTGTGCCGTCGTTTAATAGTGATGGAAAACTAGGTACTTCATATACAACAATACCAAAATTACTTAAAAATGAATTAGCAGCTCCTGTACCAACTAATACAACATATCCATTGGGAGCAATAGTAATATCGGGTAATAATTTTGTACTTGTTAAACTGGAGTACTTCCAGTTTTTTAAATTAATGCTAAAATTAGTTCGGTTTTTTAATTCAATATACTCTTCGGTTGGTAAGTTAATAGAAGGGTCTGGATCTGGCATTATTTCATTAATAACTACATCGTAGGGTTTTGCCTTATAATATGAAAATGCGCTGCTGTTTGGTGTTAATGCATTGCTACTACAATCTGTTATACCATTAATTGTAATGGTATAATTTGTAGCATTTATTAATTTGTTTGGTAAAGATAGGATCACGCACATATTTCCAGATGTGTTGGTTGCTAGGGTTGGAGTTCCAACACCGCTGATGCTATAATTTGTGGTTATAGTTAATTGAGATGTAGCGATGGCATCATCAAAACATACAGAAATATGAACGGAATCAATAACCGTTACTGAATTAATTCTTGGTGCCACCATATCTGGCGCTAATGAAAATACAGAGTTTACAAAACCAGGTGTGCCTCCATCCGCGTCATTAGATGCTATCCAATTATTGATTTGAGAACAATTAAAATTTAAATTTGGATTTATAAGCTCAAGCGTATATCCTCCATTTTTTTTAACGGCATCTTTATACCAAGTATCTAAATAATTTACACTATCAATAATAACACCTGCATTTGTTTTTAAATATAAATTATCACCTGCGTTGTTTAAAGAAGGAAATGAACTAACTCCCAATTTATTCATATACCCTAATGCTGTAAATTGAGCGGTATCAGCTACGGGGCAAATTATTACATAGCTATTAGGTGATAAAGTGTAATTTCCAATTGTAGCGCCGGTTGCAGTATAACTATCAGCCAATTTTAAACCATTTAAATTAAAAGTGTTACTACTTCGATTATATATTTCAATAAATTCTGCATTTGTTAAGTTAATTACTGGAGATGGATCAGCAAAAATTTCGTTGATAATAATGTCCTTGTAGCCAACAGTAACAGGAGCTAAATAAGTAAAACTGGTTGTGCCCGATGAAATAGCATTTAATGAATTATCCTGAACTCCGTTTACAGTCAATGTATTAGTTAAGGCATTTGTAAAAGGAGTAGTAAATGATAAATGAACTAATGAGGAATTAGATGCGTCTCTAACTGCAGAATTGGGATTGCCAATTCCGTTATTAACGGAATAGTTTGCAACTGTTTGAGCTGACGTTAACTCAACAGGTTCATTAAATAAAACATCTAATTGTGTATTAGAAATAACAGTGTTGCTTACAATACTTGGAGGTGTAACATCTAATACAATGGTTCCTACATTTATATCGTCGAACACATGTTTCCCAAAAAAACTGGCAGTAGATTGTTTGATGGCAAACCCAAAAGCAACGGAGCTAGAGAATGTTGCATCAGTAATAGTTCCCTCAGTAAAGTAACTTGAACCTGTTCCTGTAATGTCTCTTTCTAAAGTAAATAAGTTTGCACTTGTTCGCGTGACTTTAATTCTAATTAAATTATTGGTTGAACTAGCAACGCTAGAGTTAACCCCGTCAATTAATATAGCCTGAGTTCCAGCAGTGCTTTTGTATAAGCTAATATCATCAGAGGTATTACCAATTCTTACAAAATAACCATTAATAGTTGATGCCAGTAAATTTGAATTGTCGGATATTAGGTAAGCATCTACATAATTTGCCCCAGAAGTAGCAAACTGTAAGTTTACCCAAAACTCCCAAGTACAATTTGATGTTAACGTATTTGTAGTACTAATATAAAACGCACTATTAGTGGTTGTATTAGCAGACTTTAACTGACCTGCGTTAACTGAAAAATCTGTAGAGGCACTTA
>JBBIUW010000357.1:0-3501 GCA_037440045.1 Sphingobacteriaceae bacterium | reverse complement strand
AAATTCATATTTAAAGGCGTTGGATCTTGTGGTGTACTTAAGTTAGATAAACTTGCAACTAATCCACTTCCATCAAACACAAAAATATCTAACAATCCTCCACATGAACATAAAGAATTTAATGAAAAAGTTGGGGGCGTTACTCCATTAGTTCCATTTGGGAAACATCCAGATCCGTTATTAAATAACATATCGTAAGGCCCTGTAGTACATCCAGCAGCAAATCCAACAGTAATCGATGCATCACACACACCATTACAAGTAGGGCTTGTAAAGCTATAAGTTATAGTACAAGCTAAAGGATTAGGGCTTATTCCTAATAACCTTGCATTAGCGCCAAATGTAACAGCTGAATTTACATTGAATAGACTAGGAATATTTTTGTTTGCAATAAAAACTAAATCACTTGAATTGAAAGAAACTTTATTGCCTAAAACCACTCTATTTTTTATATATAAGGTAGCATGACTTGTTTGAAAAACAACATTATCTGCAGTAGATTCTAAATTCCCAGCAATTACTGAGGTATTGGTAATTTTGAAATTTCCTTTGTTGATTTTGAGTAAATTATTGTCAGCTATTTTCACTGATTGCAAATCCCAATTACCGTCTTCAAATAAAACATCTCCATTAATTACATTTTTCCAAAAATTTACAACTGAATATCCTGAAGCAGAATTTGAGAAAATTAACTTCGTGTTAGCACTAAAAAAAGATTTTTCATTTAAAATAAAATCACCATTACAATACAAAGAGGCTAAGTTACTTCCAGTAAAGTGATAGTTATTTTTGGTGTTTTTAGCCTTTAGTGACTTAATGTGATTTAATCCAGTAATGTTTACTACTAAATCATTAGCACTTGAGTTATCATCAAACACTAGATTAGCAGTAGGTCCCGGTAATATTCCTGCAGCAATACCTCCTGAAGTTAACGACCAGTGATGCCCATCATTTAAATTTCCAGATCCACCAACCCAATACAATGTTTGACCACTTAATAGGCTAGAAATGAATAAGACAATAAAAAGTAGTTGTTTCTTCAACATAACAATTTTTAACTTTTACGAATTTAAAGCAGTTTCTGTTTCTAAATTTAAGAAAATAACCCTAATATTAACAATTTAACTGTGTGAAACCTGCAAATAATTGATTAAACAAAAGATTTTAACTTTTATATGAGTAACCAAAACCCATTAAACACCTGGCAAACTTTATCATCAGAATTAGTTTATGAATCTGCGTGGATTGCTGTGAACAAACATCAGACCATAAATCCAGCTGGAAATCCAGCCATTTACAGTGTTGTAAATTTTAAAAATAAAGCCATAGGCATATTACCTTTAAGTGAAGGTGGGTACACATGGTTAGTTGGTCAATGGCGTTACCCATTAAACGCTTATAGCTGGGAAATACCAGAAGGTGGAGGACCTTTAGGAGAAGAGCCTATTGAAACTGCTATTAGAGAATTAAAAGAAGAAACAGGGATTGTAGCTAAAAAATTTGAAGAAATAATGCAATTGCATTTGAGTAATTCGGCAACAGATGAACATGCCTTTATTTTTTTAGCAAGCGATTTAACATTTGAAGACGCTGAACCTGAAGAAAGCGAGGACTTAAAAGTGAAAAAAGTCCATATTAACGAAGCTTTTGATATGGTTTTGAAAGGCGAAATAACAGACGGTATTAGCGTAGCTGCAATTTTTAAAGTAAAGTATTTGATGGATAAAGGTGAACTGAAAATGTAGTTTTATTTTACCAACCCGTAATTTCCCAGTTACCTTGCGAACGCATTACTTGCTCAACTATATCTCTCACACACGCTTCTCCTCCGTTTCTATTGGAAATGTATAAACAAATATCTTTTATCTCATGTGCCGCATTATTAGGACAAGTAGCTAAACCAACACGTTTCATCACTTCATAATCTGGCAAATCATCTCCCATGTATAAAATTTCTTCTTCATTTAAATCGTGCTCATTGATATAATCTTTATAACATTGTAGTTTATCATGTTGAGATAAAAAGACATCCTCGATACCTAACCCATGTAACGCTTTTTTAACAATTTGGCTGTTACCGCCAGTAATAATTGCAATACGATACCCTTTTTTAACTGCTAACTGTAAAGCATAACCATCTTTTGAATTTAGATTACGAACAAACTCTCCGCTTTCCATCAAAAAAACTTGTCCGTTTGTTAAAACTCCATCTACATCAAATAATAATGTTTTAATACGAGTTAATTTTTGTTTAAAATTTTCCATTGTTTATTTTAAGTTCTGCTGTGTAGCAATTAAATCTGATATCATTTTATATACCTGAGTTAATTGTTTATTATCTTTTATTAAATCTATATGTTTTTTCATCACTAATTTATCTTGTCTCATAGCAGGGCCTGTTTGAGCTTGTTTTGGATGAATATGTTGTAGCTTTTGAAACGAATGTTGCATAATCGGAAACAATAAATCAGTATCCTTTTTACCAATATTTTTTTCTATAATTTCATAGGCTGTAACATACATTGCATTTGTAAAATTGCAAGCAAAAACTGCTGCTAAATGAATTTGCAATCTGTTATTGGATTTTACAATTTTTACTTTTTTTGATATTAAACTAGCAAACTGTTTTAATGTTATTTCTGTTGTTTTAGAATTTCCTTCTATTAAAATAGGAGTTGTTTCCCAATGAATTTGGGCGTCTTTATAAAACGTTTGCAAGGGATAATACACGCCAATTTTTGAAGAAATGTGATTCAATACATTCATTTCAACACTTCCAGAAGTATGAACAACTATTCCATTTAAGCCAAGTGGTAGCATATTTTTTGCAACCTCAACAACAATATCATCTTTAACAGCGATGATATAAATATCTGCATTGGTATTTATTTTAGAATAATTAGTTTCTAAACTACATTGAAATTTTTTAGAAAACTGCTGAGCCTCTTTTGAATTCCGGTGATTAAAAACTTGAAGTAATTTTATATTTTCATTAGCCTGAAAAGAATCTGCAATATGAGAAGCCACATTACCTATACCAATAATAATTATGTTTAAAGGTTTAGTCAAAGCTTATTGTGCTTTTAATTTATTGACACGCCTTCTCTCAATAATTGCAACAGTAGTACCTACTATCATTACTAAACAACCTAACCATAAAACATTTATAAAAGGGAACATGTAGGCTTCTAACACAACAAACTCTTTAGTATTACTAACCTTTTCGCTCATTTGTATTTCAATACTTCCCTCATTAGGATTTATTTTCCAAAAAATAAATTTCAAACCTAATTCATTTAATTCGTACTCATCTGGCAATACAGTATTGTTTTTTAAAATATACTTTGGCGTTGCTCTGTATACTTTTCCATTAATGTCTGTTGCTTTTAAAACAGCTGTAACCACTAACAAACTATCGTTTTGAGAATATTCTTGTTCTGTTAAGTTTGTTGTGATGCTATCAATTAAAATAATAGCGTTATCAGCAAAAATAGTATCACG
>JBBIUW010000356.1:0-3511 GCA_037440045.1 Sphingobacteriaceae bacterium | reverse complement strand
TTTTGGATACCTTAAAAAAGCAGCAGCATTAGCTAATTGCGAGTTAGGGGTTTTATCAAAAGAAAAATGCGATTTAATTGCTAAAGCATGCGATGAAATTTTAGCTAAGAAATTAGACGATCAATTTCCATTAGTTATTTGGCAAACAGGTTCTGGTACTCAAAGTAACATGAATGCTAACGAGGTTATTGCATACCGCGCGCACGTGATGCAAGGTGGTTCATTAAACGATGAGAAAAAAGTATTACACCCAAATGATGATGTCAACAAATCTCAATCATCAAATGATACTTACCCAACAGCGATGCACATTGCAGCTTATAAGCAAGTGGTGGAAATTACTATTCCGGGAATGGAAAAATTACGCGACTCTTTAGATAAAAAAGCAAAAGCGTTTGAAAACATTATTAAAACTGGTCGTACACACTTTATGGACGCAACGCCATTGTCTTTAGGACAAGAGTTCAGTGGATATGTACAACAAATTAATATGAGTATTCGTGCATTGAAAAATGCATTAGAAGCTGTAAGTGAATTAGCATTAGGCGGAACAGCAGTTGGAACAGGATTAAACACACCAAAAGGATACGATGTATTAGTAGCTAAAAAAATTGCTGAATTAACAGGTTTACCATTTGTTACTGCTCCAAACAAATTTGAAGCATTAGCAGCACACGATGCAATGGTTGAATTAAGTGGTGCTTTAAAACGTAGCGCTGTAGCTTTATTTAAAATAGCAAATGATATCCGTATGTTATCATCTGGGCCACGTTGTGGAATAGGGGAGATCGTTATTCCGGATAACGAGCCAGGGTCTTCTATTATGCCAGGAAAAGTAAACCCAACACAACCAGAAGCGTTAACAATGGTTTGCGCTCAGGTTATTGGTAACGATGTAGCTGCTACTGTAGGTGGTACTATGGGTCATTTCGAATTAAACGTATTTAAACCAGTAATTGCAGCTAACGTTTTACAATCTGCTCGTTTAATTGGTGATGCTTGTGTATCGTTTACAGAAAAATGTTCTGACGGCATTGAAGCAAATTTACCTGAAATTAAAAAGCACTTAGAAAACTCGTTAATGTTGGTTACAGCATTAAATCCACACATTGGATATGAGAATGCTGCTAAGATTGCTAAAACAGCTCACAAAGGAAATAAAACATTGCGTGAGGCATCTGTTGAATTAGGTTTATTAACTACTGAGCAATTCAGTGAGTGGGTTAAGCCTGAGGATATGATTGGTAGCTTGAAATAGTGTTTACGTCATCGCGAGGAACGAAGCGATTTCAAGCTCAGTTTATATTTGTATGAGATTGCTTCACTCCGTTCGCAATGACGAGACAAAAAAACATAAAAAACCCGAAGAAATTATCTCTTCGGGTTTTTTAGTTTATAAACGGCATAATAGGTTTGTGTAAAATAATATGAATGTTAAACCATTACTTACCTTTGATTATAAAATATAACAACATGATAAAACCCAAATTCATCATCGCATTAAATGCAGCAATAATATTAGCATCTTGTAATGATAAAAAAACAGAAGTTGTGCAAGAAAAATTGAATTATCCTAAAACAGAAAAAGTAAGTCAGGTGGATGATTACTTTGGAACAAAAATAGAAGACCCTTATCGTTGGTTAGAAAACGATACTGCAGAAAACACCAAACATTGGGTTGAAGAGCAACGCAAAGTAACCGAGGGATATTTATCTAAAATTCCGTTTCGAACAAAATTGGCTAAGCGTATTGAAGAGTTAATTAACTTCCCTAAATACAGCTCTCCTTTTAAAGTAGGAGAGTACACTTTCTTTTACAAAAACGATGGACTCCAAAATCAAAGTGTGCTATATTTTCAAAAAGGAACAGAAGAACCAAAAGTGTTTATTGACCCTAACACATTATCAGCTGATGGGACTGCAGCTATGAATTTAATGGGTTTTTCAAACGACAACAAATATGTTGCCTACGCCATTAATCAATCGGGTAGTGATTGGGAAACTATTTATGTAATGGAAATTGCAACCAAAAAAGTGTTAGATGATAAATTGGAATGGGTAAAATTTAGTGGGGCTGCTTGGAAAGGAAATGGTTTTTATTATAGCCGATACGATGCGCCAGTGAAGGGAAAAGAGTTTTCGAATGTAAATGAGTACCATAAAGTATTTTATCATAAACTGGGAGATAACCAATCGAAAGATGAATTAGTATACGAAGATAAACAACATCCGTTGTTGTACTTAAATGCTTCTGTAACCGAAGATGAACGCTTTTTGATTTTATACACAAGTGCTGGAACTTCTGGAACAGAGCTATTTTGTAAAGATTTAAGTGTATCACAAAGTAAATTCACATTATTGTTTAAAGGCTTTGATTATGATTATGGCGTAATTGATAATGTGGGCGATAAATTACTAGTGAAGACAAACGATGGAGCTTCAAACCAACAAGTTGTTTTAGTGAATCCAAAAAGCCCTGAGAAATCAAATTGGAAAACAGTAATTGCTGAAAAGCCTGAATTTATGGAGAGTGCTAGTACCTGTGGAGGTAAGCTATTTGTTAGTTACTTAAAAGATGTGGCCACACATGTATATCAACATAAATTAGATGGCACATTAGAACATGAAATTGTGTTGCCTGGATTAGGAACTGCAGAAGGCTTTGGGGGTAAGGCAAAAGATCAGGAATTTTATTATACGTATACTTCGTTTGTATATCCTACAAGTATTTTTAAATACAACATTGCAACAGGTAAGTCGGAGCTTTTCAGAAAAATTGAAGTTAAGTTTGATGTCAATCAGTACGAATCAAAACAAGTATTTTTTACATCAAAAGATGGAACAAAAGTGCCTTTATTTATCGTATCTAAAAAAGGATTGACATTAGATGGAAATAATCCTACATTGTTATATGCCTATGGTGGATTTAATGTTTCGATAAACCCAAGCTTTAGCGCGGCGCGTATTGCATTTTTAGAGCAAGGCGGAGTATTTGTTGTTGCTAATATTAGAGGCGGTGGAGAATATGGCGAAACTTGGCATAAAGCGGGCATGTTGGATAAGAAACAAAATGTGTTTGATGATTTTATAGGAGCAGCCCAATATTTAATTAAAGAAAAATATACATCGTCTGAAAAACTGGCTATACAAGGTGGCTCAAATGGAGGCTTGTTAATTGGAGCTTGTATGACTCAACGTCCAGATTTATATGGAGTGTGTTTACCTCAAGTAGGTGTTTTAGATATGTTGCGCTATCACAAATTTACAGTTGGTTGGGGCTGGGCAGTTGAGTATGGATCTAGCGATAGTAGTAGTCAGTTTAAATACCTAGTTAAATACTCACCATTACATAACGTAAAAAATGTGAGTTATCCAGCAACAATGGTTACAACCGCCGATCATGATGACAGGGTAGTTCCGGCACATTCATTTAAGTTTGCGGCAACGCTTCAAGAAAAAAACACAGGACTAAATCCTATGTTAATTCGTATTGATAGTAAAGCCGGACATG
>JBBIUW010000355.1:0-3518 GCA_037440045.1 Sphingobacteriaceae bacterium | reverse complement strand
AGCAACTTCAACCGTAGGAGTTGTGCTTAATCCTAAATCAATCACATCTATTCCTAATCCAACTAAAGTTCCACAAACAATATTGTTTACCATTTCACCTGATAGCCTGGCATCACGGCCAATAACTACAGTTACTTTATCTTTATTGTTAGCTGAGCTAGTCGAAGCTATCCAGCTTCCATAAGCTGAAGCAAATTTTACAATGTCTAAAGGGCTTAATCCATCTCCTGGTTTACCACCAATGGTACCTCTGATTCCTGAAATACTTTTTATTAAAGTCACGTTACTTTTTATTTATAATCACACAAATATACCATTAGGAGGCACACATAAATGAACTATTTTTCTACAAAATACATTATTTTTTGTTCAAAATTAAGCCCTAAAATGTGTTTTTTAAGCTTAAATTTGTATTTATTAAAAATAAGAAGTTTTTGTATGAGTGAATTTGAAGGAGATGGATTAAGCAACCAAGATTTCGAAAAAAGTTTAAAAAGATTTGAGGACATGGTTTCTTCTGGAAATCAGCAGTTTTTTGATGCTGATGAATTAGAAGAAATTATTGATTACTATATGCAATGGTTTAATTTAGAATTAGCTAAAAAAGCTATTGACTACGCATTGCGTCATTATCCTTATTCATCTTCTTTGAAAATAAAGTTAGCTCAATTTTTATCATCACAACATAAAACCCATGAAGCTCTAAATTTATTGAATGAAGTAGAGCAGGTTGAGAGTTCTAATAGTGAGTTGTATATGACCCGTGGCTATATTTATAGTCAAATGGGATTAAGTGAGCAAGCTGTTGAGAATTACAAAAAAGCACTGCCTTTATCTGAATATAAAGATGAAGTTTATGTTGCTATAGGAATAGAATTTTTAAATGATGATAAAGCAGAAGATGCTTTGTATTATTTGAAAAAAGCAATTAAGGTAAATCCAGAAAATGATGTGGCGTTGAATGAACTATCGCTTTGTTTCGAAATGACAGGGAAGAGCGAAGAAGCTATTTCGTTTTACGAAAATTACATAGATGAGAAACCTTATAATCATTTTGCTTGGTTTAATTTAGGAATAAGTTATAACAGATTGAGTTTATACGAAAAAGCAATTGATGCTTATGATTATGCGATTGCGATTAAAGATAATTTTTCATCAGCCTATTTTAATAAAGCTAATTCATTAGCACAATTAGATAGGTATTTAGAGGCTATTGAAGTTTATAAAGAAACATTTAAACATGAGGAGCCAGATGCAAACACCTATTACTACATTGGTGAGTGTTATGAAAATTTAAATCAGTATGAAGAAGCATTAGTAAACTATAATCGTGCTATTAAATTAGATGCAGCACACGCTGATGCTTGGCTAGGAATAGGTATTGTTTTAGACTATCAAAATAGAATAACAGAGAGCATTCATTATATAAAAAAAGCTATTGAAATTAATCCTAATATGCCAGATTATTGGTATGTATTTGGTGAAGTACAACACAAATTAGGATTCTTAGAAGAAGCAGCTTCGGCATATCAACGTGTGATTGAATTGGGGTATGAGGAATTTGATATATACATTGATTATGCAAAATTATTGCATGATGCTGAATATTATAAAGACTGTGAAAAAGTTTTAGCTGAAGGAATTCAGAAGTTTCCAGACGCTCCTGAATTGTATTACCGCATGAGTGGTTTACAAATGGAGCTAGGAAGAAAACAAGAAGGCTTAGTGTTTTTAGAAAATGCATTAGATATGGATTATGATAAACACACAAGCTTATTAGAATATTTGCCAATATTAGAACAAGATGTTGCAGTAATGAAATTGATACAATCATTTAAAAATAAACCGTTATAAATTAAGTACTATGTTAAAATACAATGTAAACCTATCGCATATACCCGAACGCACAGAAAGACCAAGAAATAGTGGTTTAACAATGGTAATGGATAAGGGAATTTCATTAAAGCATGCTGAGGATTTTGTGGAAAGTTATGCTGATTATGTTGATTTTGTGAAGTTAGGATTTGGAACTTCAGTGATGTCAAAAAATGTAAAAGAAAAAATTAAATTATATAAGCAAGCTGGCATTAAAACATATGTTGGAGGAACGTTGTTTGAAGCATTTGTTGCCAGAGGTAAATTTGATGAGTATCAAAAATACATTGAATCTTTTGGATTAGATACAGCAGAAGTGTCAGACGGAAGTATTAATATGGATCACGACAGTAAATGCAAATACATTAATACATTATCAAAAAACTTCACCGTATTATCAGAAGTGGGGTCAAAAGAAGAAGGGATTATTATTCATCCTGCAAAATGGATTAGTATGATGAAAGCTGAATTAGAAGCAGGTTCATTTAAAGTAATTGCAGAGGCAAGAGAGAGTGGTACTGTAGGTATTTTTCATAAAAACGGAAGTGCACACTCTATGTTAATTACACGAATTACAAGTAAAATTAAAGTAGAAGATATTATTTGGGAAACACCACAAAAATCGCAACAAGTATATTTTATTAATTTATTTGGGGCAAATGTAAATGTGGGTAATATTAGCGTGGACGATGTGATTCCTTTAGAAACATTACGTATTGGATTACGTGGAGATACATTTTTTAATTATTTACCAGAAGGAACAAAAGAGAAAACATTCTAATAAATGAATACGAATTATTACGAATATAAGAATCTAGACTTATCTTACACAGATTAGTATATTCGTACTAAATTCGTAATCTAAAACTTAAAAACATGAAAGAAATAACAGTACAAGAATTGAAACAATTAATTGACGAGAAAAAAGATTTTCAGTTAATTGATGTAAGAGAAGAATATGAGTTTGATGAAGCAAACATCAATGGACAACTTATTCCAATGGGAGAAGTGATGGATAATATTGATAAAATTTCAAGAGATAAGCAAGTGGTAGTTCATTGCAGAAGCGGTAAACGTAGTGCAACAGTTATTAACGCATTAGAAAGTCAACATGGATTTACTAATTTGTATAATTTAAAAGGCGGTATTTTAGCGTATATTGACGAAATTGGATTGTAATATTATTTTGAATCTTCTCTTTTGAACCTTAAACTATTTTTATGATTGAATTATTTAAACACATTTTACATTTAGATTTTGACTGGCTATTTGCCAATTTTGGAACAGCAATTTATGTTGTTTTGTTTCTTGTTATATTTATTGAAACAGGTTTAGTTGCCATGCCTTTTTTACCTGGCGATTCATTATTATTTACGGCTGGTTTATTTGCGCGTACAGGGCATTTAAATATGTCTTACTTGTTAATATTACTATTTGTAGCAGCAGTGTTAGGAGACAATTGTAATTATTGGATAGGTAGAAAAATAGGAATCAAAATATTTGATATTAAACTAAAGGGTAGGGTATTGGTAAAAAAAGAATACTTGGATAAAACTCATTTATTTTTTGAAAAGCATGGAACCAAAGCTATCATCATGGCTCGCTTTGTTCCATTTGTAAGAACCTTTGCACCTTTTGCAGCA
>JBBIUW010000354.1:0-3526 GCA_037440045.1 Sphingobacteriaceae bacterium | reverse complement strand
GATAGTGAATAACTATTTATTATAGATTAACGTTTTGCTGAAACAAACTTTAATTTAGCCTCATGAAATAGCCATATTTCTTCGATTGCAAAAAAGGCATTAAAATAATATGGCTATACCATACGCCCTTTAAAAATAATATAAATTACGTATGAATTTTGGTATTTGTTTATTAAGCGTGATTCCTTGCAGAAAAGAACCTGCAAGCACCAGCGAAATGGTAACTCAGTTATTATTTGGCGAAACATATACAATTATTAAGGATAGGGAAGACTGGTTGCAAATTACTACCAATTATGATAATTACCCTTGTTGGATTAGTGCCAAGCAACATTCACGTATAACTGATTTAGATTATAAATCATTAGTAACAAATACACTTAGTTCAGAGTTAGTTCAAGTTATAAGTCAGGTAAATACAAATGCAGTTTTTCCGTTAACTATAGGTGCCAGTTTACCTAACTTTAAAAATGGAAATTTAAATATTGGTGATGTTGAATATTTATTTGAGGGGCAAACAGTGGATTCAACAGTTAAAAAAACAGTTAATGACTTAAAATCAACTGCTTATTTATTTTTAAATGCTCCATATTTGTGGGGTGGTAGAAGTCCTTTTGGAATTGATTGTTCTGGATTTACACAATTGGTTTATAAATTAAATGGATACAAATTACCTCGAGATGCAAGCCAGCAAGTAGAATTAGGTACTCCATTAAGTTTTGTAGAAGAGGCTGAAGCTGGAGATTTAGCCTTTTTTGATAATGAAGAAGGGAATATTGTACATGTTGGTATGGTGCTCGAAAACCAACAAATAATACATGCCAGTGGCTGTGTTCGTATTGATAAATTTGATCATTACGGCATCTTTCATTCAGATAACAAGAAATACTCACACATGCTAAGGGTCATCAAAAAAATCATTTAAAATCTCCTTATTTTTACTACATTTGTCACTCTAAAAAATCACTTACATTCGAAATCACTATTATTATGAAAGATATATTCGAGAAAATTGAAAAAAACATGGGTCCTATTGGAGAACACTCTAAAGAATCTCATGGTTACTTTACATTTCCTAAGTTAGAAGGAGATATTAATCCTCATATGAACTTCAGAGGAAAAAAATTATTAAACTGGAGTTTAAATAACTATTTAGGTTTAGCAAATCACCCAGAAGTTCGTAAAGCAGATGCTGATGCAGCTGCGCAATACGGATTAGCTTTACCAATGGGTGCTCGTATGATGAGTGGAAACTCTGATAACCACGAAGCATTAGAAAAAGGTTTATCTGCATTAGTAAAAAAAGAAGATACTATCTTGTGTAATTTCGGTTACCAAGCAATGGTTTCTGCTATCGATGCATTAGTGGATAGACGTGATGTGATTGTGTATGATGCAGAATCTCACGCTTGTATTTTGGATGGTGTTCGTTTACATATGGGTAAGCGTTTTGTGTTTAAACACAATGATATTGAAGATTGCGAAAAACAATTAGAACGTGCTAAAAAATTAGCAGAAACAACTGGTGGTGGTATTTTAGTTATTACAGAAGGTGTTTTTGGTATGCGTGGTGATCAAGGAAAATTAAAAGAAATTGTTGCTTTAAAGAAAAAGTACGATTTCCGTTTATTTGTGGATGATGCTCATGGTATTGGAACAATGGGACCTAATGGTGGTGGAACAGGTGAAGAGCAAGCTTGCCAAGATGGAATTGATATTTACTTTGGAACATTTGCAAAATCGTTTGCATTAATTGGAGGATTCATTAGTTCAACAAAACAAGTGGTAACTTATTTACGTTACAATATGCGTTCTCAAATTTTCGCTAAATCGTTGCCAATGCCTCTAGTTGTTGGTTTATTAAAACGTTTAGAGTTAATTAATAAACATCCTGAGTACCGTCAAAAATTATGGGATATCACTAAAAAATTACAAAGTGGTTTAGTTGAAGCTGGATTTAATATTGGAGATACTAACACGCCTGTAACACCTGTTTACATGAATGGTTCTATTCCTGAAGCAACTAACATGGTAATTGACTTGCGTGAGAACTTTGGAATTTTCTGTTCAATGGTTGTTTATCCAGTTATTCCTAAAGGAATGATTATTTTACGTTTAATTCCTACAGCTGTTCATACAGATGAAGACGTAAAATATACAATTGAGTGCTTCTCAAAAATCAAAGATAAATTATATGGTGGCCAGTACATGGCTGACAAAATCCGTGAAGGATTTGCGCAAAAATTATAATTTGTCACACTGAGCTTAGTCGAAGTGTATAAATTATGAAACCATACATTAACATACATACACACCATTTATCGCAAGAAAATGGTGTGTTTTTGTTTAATAACCGTTTTGGTTTTGATAAGGAATTTTTCTCTGAAAAATATTTCTCTATTGGTATTCATCCTTGGGATGCTGATTTAAAAATCTCGTTCTCTGAATTTGAAAGCATGATTCAAAATCCAAACTGTTTAGCAATTGGTGAGTGTGGCTTAGATAAATTAAAAGGACCTGATTTAGAAATTCAGAAAACCATTTTTAAAACACAATTAAATTTAGCAGTTAAATTTCAAAAACCAGTCATTATACATTGTGTAAAAGCTTTTGATGAATTGATAGACATTTGTAAACCGTATCATTCAAAAATTCCTTTAATTGTTCATGGTTTTAATAAATCAACGCAGTTAGCAAAACAGTTAATAGATAAAGGGTTTTATCTTTCTTTGCATCATTCGGTTTTTAATAAAACGGAATATGATTTTTCAATAATTCCTTTAGATAAAATGTTTTTAGAGACGGATGATACTATTGACATATCAATCATTGATATTTATAGCAAAGCGGCTTTCAAACTTCAATTATCGGACAGTGATTTAAAAGCAAAAATTTATACTAATTTCACAGCCTTATTTAAAAATTATGGAAGATAAACATTGGATGCAACGAACTCGTTTGTTGGTTGGTGACACAGGAATTGATAATTTACAAAAGGCTCATGTATTAATTGTTGGTCTTGGAGGTGTAGGTTCATACGCGGCCGAAGCATTATGCAGAGCGGGAATAGGAGAGTTAACCATAGTGGACGGAGATGTTGTTGATCCTACCAATAGAAATCGTCAGTTACAAGCTTTATCTACAACTCATGGAATGAGTAAAGCAAAATTGATGCAGGAACGAATGCTTCAAATTAACCCATACGTGAAGTTGAATGTGATTTCTGAATTTCAGGACCCTGAAAAAATGGTTGTTTTGCTTCAGCAAAAGTTCGATTATGTGATTGATGCCATTGACAGTATTACCCCAAAAATTCATTTAATAAAAACGGCTCTTGAAATGGGACACCGTTTAGTGTCATCGATGGGAGCTGGAGGTAAAATGGACCCTACTCAGTTATTAGTGGATGATATTTCAAAAACACGTCACTGTCCAATGGCTTATTATTTAAGAAAACGATTAAAAGAAGTTGGCGTTAAAAAAGGGTTAAAAGCGGTTTTTTCAACAGAATTACCAGATAAAAAAT
>JBBIUW010000353.1:0-3543 GCA_037440045.1 Sphingobacteriaceae bacterium | reverse complement strand
GTAAGTTCGGTGGTGGTTTCGTTTTGTTGAAGCCAGCTTCTCCTGGTACGGGTGTAATTGCCGGTGGTGCGATGCGTGCCGTTTTGGAGAGCGCAGGCGTTCACAACGTATTGGCGAAATCAAAAGGTTCTTCTAACCCTCACAATGTGGTTAAAGCTACTATCGATGCATTAGCTAAAATGCGTGATCCATTAGCTATCTCTAGACAAAGAGGTATTAATTTAGACAAAGTATTTAACGGATAATCAGAAAAGAGATGGCACAAGTAAAGGTAACATTATCTAAAAGTCCTATTAAAAGGAACGCTAGACAAAGAGCAACAGTTCAAGCTTTAGGTTTAAGAAAATTAAATCATAGCATTATTAAAGAAGCAACTCCTCAAGTTCAAGGAATGATTAATGCAGTTGCTCATTTATTGACAGTAGAAAATATTTAATTATAAAAGGAAATTAAAATGAAATTAAGTTCATTAACACCTGCAACAGGTTCAGTAAAAAATAATTTTAGAAGAGGTCGTGGACAAGGTTCTGGCGGTGGCGGTACAGCTACTCAAGGTCACAAAGGTGCACAATCTCGTTCTGGTAACTCAAAAAAACGTGGTTTTGAAGGTGGTCAAATGCCTTTACAACGTCGTCTTCCTAAATTCGGTTTCAAAAACATTAACCGAATCGAGCACAAAGGCGTAAATTTAGATACAATTCAAAAATTAGTTGACGCTAAAAATATTACAGATATTACACGTGATGTTTTATTAGCAAACGGATTAGCTTCTAAAAATGATTTAATCAAAATCATGGGTAGAGGAGAATTAAAATCAAAAGTAAACATTACAGTTCACGCATTTACAGCAACTGCTAAAGCAGCAATTGAATCTAAAGGCGGAGTAGCAACAGAAATTTAATTAATATATGAAACGTTTTTTAGAAACCTTCCAAAACATATGGAAGATAGAAGAGCTAAAGCAAAGGATTTTAACAACCCTTGGCCTTATCTTAATCTATCGTTTGGGTTCTTATGTTGTATTACCTGGTATTGATACAGAAGTACTAGCTCTTGCAAACGCGAACTCATCCAATGATGGTGGTATTATTGCCTTAATTAATGCCTTTGCAGGTGGAGCCTTTTCAAGAGCTTCTATCTTTGGATTAGGTATTATGCCTTATATTACGGCATCTATCATTATCCAATTGTTAGGTATGGCTGTTCCTTACTTCCAAAAAATGCAAAAAGAGGGAGAAAGCGGACGTAAAAAAATTAATCAGTACACACGTTTCTTAACTGTTGCAGTAACTGCGGTTCAAGCCCCAGGTTATTTAGCAGCTCAGGTTTATACAAAACCAGGTGTAGTAGCAATTGACCCAACATGGTTTGGTATTCAGTCTACTATCATTTTAGTTGCTGGTACGATGTTTATTATGTGGTTAGGAGAAAGAATTACTGATAAAGGTATTGGAAATGGTATCTCTATCTTAATTATGATTGGTATTATTTCTCGTTTACCATTCGCTATAACTTCTGAGTTTGGATCTCGTTTACAAAGTGCTGGTGGTGGTTTAATCATGTTCTTATTAGAAATTGTATTCTTGTTATTCATCATTGTAAGCTGTATCTTATTAGTTCAAGGTACACGCAGAATACCAGTACAATATGCGAAAAAAATTGTTGGAAATCAGCAAATAGGTGGTGTGCGTCAATATTTACCTTTAAAGGTAAATGCGGCTGGGGTTATGCCAATTATCTTTGCTCAAGCGATTATGTTTATTCCTGCTGCTGTTTCAGGTTTTTCTGGTGGTACAGGTGGCGTATTTTCTGATAGATATGGTTTCTGGTACAATTTAATATTTGCAACTTTAATCATTGCTTTCACTTATTTCTACACAGCTATTATGATTAATCCTAATCAGTTGGCAGACGATATGAAACGTAATGGTGGATTTGTTCCAGGTGTAAAGCCAGGAAAAAGTACAGCAGAGTTTATTGATCAAGTAATGTCTCGTATCACATTACCAGGTTCGATTTTCTTAGCATTTGTTGCGATTTTACCTTCTATTGCAATGAGATTAGGAATTAATAATGCTTTTGCCGATTTCTTCGGAGGAACTTCATTATTAATCTTAGTAGGTGTTGTTTTAGATACATTACAACAAATTGAAACCTATTTATTAAACCGTCATTATGATGGATTAATGAAAAATGGTAGAATTAAAGGTCGTAGTAATAACCAAATGACAATGCAACAAGCTTAATATGGCAAAACAGGCAAATATTGAGTTAGATGGGATTATTATTGAATCGTTGAGTAATGCCATGTTTAGAGTGGAATTAGAAAACGGTCATATTGTAATTGCTCATATCTCTGGAAAAATGAGAATGCACTACATTAAAATACTAACTGGCGATAAAGTTAAATTAGAGATGAGTCCCTACGATTTAACAAAAGGCAGAATAACGTACAGATACAAGTAATTAAGAAAAATTAAAATAACCTAAGGAAATGAAAGTTAGAGCATCGATTAAAAAAAGAAGCGCAGATTGCAAAATTGTGCGTAGAAAAGGAAAGTTGTATATAATCAACAAAAAAAACCCAAAGTTTAAACAAAGACAAAAATAATTGCGTATTTTCGCAGACTTTTTAAAACCAAGTATATAAAATGGCACGTATTGCAGGTATAGATTTACCAAAAAATAAAAGAGGAGAGATAGGATTAACCTACATTTTTGGTATTGGACGTAGCAGAGCTCAACGTATTTTAACTGAAGCTGGAATTGACTTTAACAAAAAAGTTAGTGAGTGGAATGATGATGAGCAAAACGCTATCCGTAAAATTGTTAATGACAATTTTAAAGTAGAAGGTGGACTTCGTTCAGAAGTTGCTTTAAACATCAAACGTTTAACTGATATTGGTTCTTACCGTGGTATTCGCCACCGTAATGGTTTACCAGTTCGTGGACAACGTACTAAAACAAACGCTCGTATCCGTAAAGGAAAACGTAAAACCGTTGCAAACAAGAAAAAAGTTACTAAGTAATAAATAAAATAAGCATTTAATAAAAATGGCTAAACAACAATCATCAGTAGCAGCTGCAAAAGCTAATGCTAAGAAAAGAGTAGTAAAGGTAGAAGCAGTTGGAGAAGCTCACTTAAACGCTACGTTTAATAATATCATCATCTCTTTAACTAACTCTGCAGGTCAAGTTATTTCTTGGTCTAGTGCTGGTAAAATGGGATTCCGTGGTTCTAAAAAGAACACACCATACGCTGCTCAATTAGCAGCTGCAGATTGCTCTAAAGTAGCAGCTGACTTAGGTTTACGTAAAGTAAAAGTATACGTTAAAGGTCCAGGAGCAGGAAGAGAATCAGCTATCAGAACAATTGCAACTTCAGGAATTGAAGTGACTGAGATTATCGATATCACTCCTATGCCACACAATGGTTGTCGTCCTCCTAAAAAACGTCGTTGCTAATCAATCACGTTGATAAGGTTGACAAAATAAAAAAGTAATAACAGAAATTAAAATATAGAAATGGCAAGATATACAGGT
>JBBIUW010000352.1:0-3566 GCA_037440045.1 Sphingobacteriaceae bacterium | reverse complement strand
CAAAAATCATTAAAGTATTTGCAAAACCAATTGCCTTATTTCAAGCAAATCCTACATTAGCTTATGTGCCAACAACGCCTGTTAATTGCATTAACTTATCATCAAGTGCTATCAGTTATTTTTGGGATTTTGGGGATAATACGTATTCTTCTGATGTAAGCCCATCTCACATTTATCAAAATGCAGGTGAATATCAAATTTATTTAATCGCTATCAATTCATCGGGATGTGTTGACACTTTTTACTTGCCTTCAAAAATTATTGCTGAACTAGAAAGTTCCATTGATATACCTAATGCATTCAGTCCAAATCCAAATGCAGGTAATGGCGGCGCATTTAATGCCAATGATGTTAACAATGACGTGTTTCATCCTGTGATGAAGGGGATTGATAAATATGAACTAAATATTTTTTCGCGCTGGGGAGAATTATTATTTGTATCAAAAGATATCAATATCGGTTGGGATGGATATTATAAAGGAAAATTATGTACACAAGATGTATATGTATATAAAATAAATGCTACCACACTTGATGGTAAAAAAATAAATAAAACAGGTGATTTACTTTTATTGAGATAATATGAAAACAATTTTACAGATTTTAATTTTAGTTTCGTTATCACTCCAAGTGATATCGCAACCTCAAGCGAAAATAAATTCAAAGCTATATGCTAAAGATTTAAAAGCTGCTAATGAAGCATTTGATTCTGAAGATTATTTAAACGCTATTCACTTATACAAAAAAGTATTAGCAATAGATCCTAATCATGATTTATCAAATTTAAATTCTGTGATTAGTAGAATAAAACTAAATCAGCCTACTGATTCCTGCATCACACATTTAGCTAAGCTTAAAAATAGTACAACACCAGAAGTACAATTTTATTTCGGAAAAATTTACCACCTCACATCAAATTTTGAAGAAGCTATTAAATGTTACACTAAATACATAAGCATTAATATAAAAAACAGAACTATCAGTAATGCCGAAGTTGATTATCAAATTGGTTGTAGCAAAAGCGCCATGGATTTAATGAGTCAACCTCATCGTTCTGTGATTAGAAATGTAGGAGAAACAGTAAACTCACCTTATGCAGAATACGTTCCATTAATCACACCCGATGAAAATATTTTATATTTCACCTCCAGAAGAGAAGGCAGTACGGGAAATTTAAAAGATGTGTATGGCAATTATTATGAAGATGTTTACATGTGCCAAAAAGGCGAAAAAGGAAAATGGAACAAACCAGTTAATTTAGGTACTCCAATTAACACGAACACTCACGATGCTTGCGTTGCTCTTAGCTTTGATGGTAATCAAATGATCATTTACAGAACCTCAGAAGATTTAGTATCTGGTGATTTGTATTTAAGTCACATGGGATTTGAAGGTTGGACAACTCCAGTAAAATTTGGTCCAGAAATAAATACACCATACATTGAAACAAGCGCATGTTTTAGTACAGATACGAGTATTATTTATTTTAGCAGTAATAAACCTGGTGGTTTTGGAGGTAAAGATATTTATCGAATCAAAAAATTACCTAATGGAAAATGGTCGTTACCAATGAATTTAGGAATGACTATAAACACCGATAAAGATGAAGACTCTCCGTTTTTACATCCTGATGGAACAACTCTTTACTTCAGTTCAAAAGGACATAATACCATGGGAGAATATGATGTTTTTAAAACAGTTTTAAATACTGAAACAAATACCTTTTCAACGCTTGAAAATTTAGGTTTCCCTATCAACACAGTTAACAATGATATTTTCTTTGTATTAAATGCAAATGGTACTCATGGCTATTACTCTTCGGTAAAAGAAGATAGCTACGGCGGATCTGATATTTATTTAATAGATACTCGTTTTGGCGATAATGATTTAAAAGTAAAAACTGGTAAAGTTGTTTATGGCAGTAATCCTACAAAGGCAAAAATTACTTTAATTGATATTGAAAGCAAACAGATATCAGGGATTTTTAATGCCAATAACAAAACAGGAAAATTTATTTTAGTGATGAATCCTTTAAAATCTTATAAAGCTATTGTTGAAGAAGATGGTTTTCAAACAATGATTTTAGACATTGAACCTATTGTAAATGAATTAATAGAAAAAGAATTGATACTAAGCTTAACTAAAAAGAACTAATTATTAAAACCAGATTTACATATTTATACTTACAACTTTTTGTTTTGTTGTTTTCAATATCATTGAAAGCACAAGACCCTCAGTTTACACAGTTTTATGCAGCGCCCATGTATTTAAATCCTGCATTTACTGGCGTAACGTACGAGCATCGCTTTGTAGCCAATTATCGCAACCAATGGCCTGGTATTAGCAAAACATATCAAACCTATATGGCGAGTTATGATTACAACATGAGTGACATTAATAGTGGCATTGGAATTAACGTGATGCAAGATAGAGCGGGTACTGCTGGATTAACACACACTCAGTTTGGCGTTAATTATGCCTATCATTTTAAGATTAGTAAATTTTCGGAAATACGAATGGGCGCCAATTTATCTTACAACATGGTGCGTTTGGATTTTAATAAATTACGTTTTAATGATCAAATCACCACTGGTTCTAGTACCTCGCTAGAGGCTGCTAATTACGAAGCGTTAAACTATATGGACTTTGCTGCTGGCGCTTTATTAAACTCTACCGAATATTGGCTCGGATTTAGTGCTAAACATTTAACACAACCAAATAGTAGTTTAACTGGCGATAGAGTGCCTTTGCCCATTACAACAAGTTTACATGGTGGTTACCGTTTTATTATTGAACAAAAATCAAAAGAATTAAAGCGTTATGTATCACCTGCATTTAATTACAGACATGAACAAAAATATGATCAATTAGATATTGGTGTTTACTATTACCACTCGCCATTAAATGTAGGTTTATGGTACAGAGGCTTACCTTTAAAAAAATATGCACCAACTTATACAAGTAGCGAATCTATTGCAGTACTAATTGGTTTTGATTTAACCGATTATAATTTACGAATGGGATATAGTTACGATTTAACTATTTCTAAATTAGGAGTAGCAAACTCAATGGGAGCACATGAAGTTTCGTTGATTTACGAAATTGCCAAAAAGAAAAAACGTAACAAACGTGTATTAGTAAGCTGCCCTAAGTTTTAGGAACTGCTTACTAAAATTTAAAAAAACATTTATTACTGTGGTTGTTCAGAAGGAAATTTAGACATATCCATGAAAAACAATTCCCAAGTATGTCCGTCAAAATCTTCGATGGTGCGTTGTTGCATAAAACCATAGTCTCTCATTTCTGCAGGTTCAATACCACCAGCTTTAAGTCCTGATGTCATTAACTGATTCACTTCATCCACACTAGCTAATGACAATGAGAACAAACCTGCTAAAGCTGATTTTGTATCAGCAATAGGTTTAGTAGCAAAGTTATTAAACTTATCGGCCGTCATAATCATTAAAAAAATATGCTCGCTCCACACCATGCATTTAGCAGTATCATCCGAAAACTGAGGATTATTAGTAAAGCCTAAAGCGGTATAAAAATCCATTGATTTTTGA
>JBBIUW010000351.1:0-3569 GCA_037440045.1 Sphingobacteriaceae bacterium | reverse complement strand
AAAATAAAAGAAGAAAAGCTACTCGAATATTTCCATTTCGCCTCCTTGATTGAATCTCCCAAACTGAACAGCTTTGCCTTTTTCGGGGATTTCAATAACTATATCGACATTGTGCATGAATTCATTTGTTCCTCGTGCGGTTCCATTTTTAGTAACCTGAAATACATAGATGAAACTTTTATCAGGGTATCTTTTTTCGAGGTTAGTTAAATCATCAGGGGTTAGCTTTAAACTGGTAACACTATCTAAGAAGATAAAATCATAAGGCGTTAAGTCGTTTGGAATTGAGCCAGTAATAAATAGCTCATTACTTGTGGCGTTTTTATCTCTTAATTTTAAAGCAAGAGTAGGGCTTAAATATTCCTCTTTACTAACATAAATAACCTTTCCATGATTATTTGAGAGATAGTTAGCCCAGTCAATGCAGAAATAAGATTTACCCATTTTAGGTTTACCGTACACCATTGCCGTAAAGCCTTTAGACGGGTCGCCAATAAGCACTTTCCATTTACCCATAAAACCAATGGTATCAAATTTTAGATTAGAAAAATCCCTGCTTTTCATTATCGACTTTTCATTTTGATGGGGCGTTTGTTCCAGGTCTATACCTTCTAATCCATTCAAATTTGGTTTACGACACTTTTTCTTACCACCACATTCCAAACATCCTAACCCTTCCAATGTGCCTTCTAATCCATTTAAAACTACTTCGTGAACTTCTAATGTATCATTACGTTTTGCCACTTCATAAAAGTGCTTTAGCGATGCTAAGATTTGATTAATAGTTTTGATATATGGGTCATTCTTTTTGATTTTTCCTTTTTCAATCGCATCTACAATAAGGTTATGGAGTGTTTTTGCTTTTTCCTTTGTTATCAATTTGCCATGAATGCCAATATAACGCTTCATATATCCCACAGATAAACGTACTTTTTCAGAGCCGGCAACATCCATTAATTTTTCCATAATACTATCCGTCATTTGCATAACTCCTTTTGTTTTCATGCTATCATAGAATTGAATCAAACTATCTTGTACAAATTCAATATACTTAGCATAAGGAGAAGACTTTCGGATTCTTTTTTCTACAATTGCCTTTTGAAGTTGATTTATGAAATTTAAAATTTGTTGTTTTGTTTTTTCTTTGTTTTGAAGTAACACAAACCGTTTAATGATTTTCACTTCGTCAAGGATTCTTTCTACTTCTTCAGGATTTGCGTGGTGTTTATTTTCTGAACGAGAAACTTTCTTTCTTCCATTATTTTTCTTAATCGGATTTTCTTTTACGTCTTGATGGACTACCGATTTACTTTTAGTCATACCGTTTTCCTCTACAATCTCATTATAAATACTTTGTAGAGTAAATTTCCAATCAGTTGTTTTTCCTTTAATGGCAGTAACTTCAATTTTATTACCAACAATAGAGGCGTGGTATTCATAATTGTAAGACCCTGTTTTACCATTTTTTATATTTTCGTATGAATCGCCACGAAGAACATAATGTTTGATTAAATCTTTGGCTGCCTCACGAGCTGTTTGTTCACTAATAGGTTTGCTTTCCTTTTTGGGTTGTGGCTTATTTTCTTTTTCAAAGTAGGAGCTGAGATTAGCTAAATACTCGTCAACAGTTGACTTTATATCCTTATCGGATTTGTAATAATCCCAAGTTTTATGATTGTCTGTTATTTCCTTTGTAAAGTGATGTCCTTCTTTTAAGGAACTTGGCAAAGCAGAAACATTCATGGTTTTTACTCTGTCAAAATAATTCTGCGTTGTTATCATGTTTTTACTTTTTTAATTAATCGTCTGGATTACTTAACTTCCATTTTACTTTTAAGGCTCTTGCTTTAAAAGCCATTAGTTTTACTTTATCTATTTTTTCATCAGTTGGCTTTTCGCCCTGTTCAATTTTAGCGGAAATAAAAGCATCACTTTGAAGGAGAGCATTGAATAGATTTGATTTAGTTTCAATGTCTGCTTTATCCCAAAGTGTTTTAGCTATCTCAAACTTTTTTATCAAGTCCTGCAATGATTCGGGTAGGTCTGCAATTATTATCCCTGACTTGTTTAAATGGTCATAGAACTGAACAGTATATGTTGCGGATTGGCTCATGGTTCCAAAAGGCGGTTAGCAATTTCATCTATGGTTTCATTAATCTGTCTGATGGCTTCTTCTTCGCTAAAAGTCCAGCCGAAATAAAAGCGGTTAGGTGCAAGTTTCGTTTTCTTACTGTAATCTGATTTTTCAATTACTTCAATTAATGTGTCTTTGGTCATACCACGACCTAAACTTGGAGGTACAGGCTTCCTGAAATAATCGTAAATGCTTACTATTCCTTTAAAACCTTCATATCTGAAAAATCTGGGGTCTGAGGATAATAAAGCCAATATGTTTTTATCTAAAGGCTCATCATACTTTTTTACCGGAACTAAACAAGCATAAGCATTTTTTGTATAACCATCAGGTGAGCTACCGAATACCACACTGATTTTAGTTTGAATCTTTGCTTTTTCTAATAGTTCAGCAACGACAATCGCACTGATACCGCTATATAATAATTCTTCTGCTTTAATTTTTGAATGCGCTCCACATGAAATGTATAATTCAACGGCTTGTCTTTCTTTATTGATTTTTGGGAAATAAGCGTACACATTTTTAGAAGTAGTTCGGATTTTAGGTTTGCCATCCGATTTCTCTTCCCCTCTCTGCTGAACAACAGAACCATCAGATATTAATTCGTAACCTAAACTTGTTTTACGGACTAATTCAGGAGCCACCACTTTGTTTTTGGAAGGACTATAAAATTCGTTTAAACGATACATTCCCATTGAAGCCCTATCAAATACGAAAACCCCAAGTCCATTAGGATTAAATTTGACCTTTCGGGCTTTAATCTTGTCTTTTGTTTGTGTACTGATTTTATCAGATACCTGACTTAATAAACGTTCAATTAGTTCAGGTTCTTTATAGCTTGTGATTCCTTTTTCCAGTTCTTCAAAAGTTACCCCTTCACCAAACCATTGTTTATTAAAACGGATTATTCTGTCATTGTAACCTTTTGTAAATCGGTCTGTTTCCTCTTCATTCAAACTGGAAATATTTTCAATAGTTTGATTAACCCATCGGTGGTATTCCAATAGATTATCAAAATCATCTTTTATGTGAGCTGTAAGCATTAGTAAACAAATTTGTTTTTGTCAAAATCCCTGTAATCCAATTGGGCGAAAATATCTTTGTAGTTAATTTTATCCTTGATGTTCTTTTTTTGAACATCAGTAAAAGTTGACAAATAACTATCGACGGCGCTTTTAAAGGTTTTACCTGCATTTGGAGGAATACCGCTTTTAGATTGCTTTTTTAACCTTTGCATTTCCATGTCATAAGTGTCCCTTGCATTTAGCATAAAACGAAGGGACAATTGAGCCTCGTATTTCATTTCTTCGATAACGGAACGGATTTTATCACATACAGACCAAATCATATTATTTTGTAAAATATCCTGTTCGATGTCAGGGTTTTTCTCAATAAAATAAACGCTACCTGAAAATCGGTCTAATAGTGATAAATC
>JBBIUW010000350.1:0-3585 GCA_037440045.1 Sphingobacteriaceae bacterium | reverse complement strand
GTTATTTCATACTCAAACGAATTTGAGTAATAATTTTTTTTGTATATAATGGGAAATCACCTTGCATCATCCAGCTGTAGTAAGATGGTTCTTTTTCAAACACTTCTTTTACAGGCTTGTCTTTATGCTTACCAAAGTTAAATACTTCAACATTATGTTCGTTATAAACAATTCTTCCAGCTAAATCTGCATTTTTGGTGCGAGCTGTTAAAGCACTTAATACGCTCATGTCATTTTGAACTGGTTTAAATACCTGTCCTTTATCATCAACTAATTCGGTATTTTGATATCTGTCTAATTGAGCTTTAAAAATCTCATAAGTAGCCATCGTATCTGCTTCGGCTGAGTGAGCGTTTTCTAAAGGTTTATTGCAATAAAATTTATAAGCAGCTGTTAAATTACGAGGCTCCATTAAGTGAAATATGTTTTGTACATCAATTAACTTTCTGCTTCTTAAATCAAAATCAATATCAGCACGCAAAAATTCTTCTACTAAAACAGGAACATCAAATTTGTTTGAATTAAAACCAGCTAAATCACAGTTTGTTAAAAACTGAGCAAGTTGTGGAGCAAGTTCTTTAAAAGTTGGACAGTCCGCTACATCTTTATCATAAATACCATGAATTTTTGAAGAGAACTCAGGAATTGGAATTGTAGGATTTACTTTCTTAGTTAATATAGTGGTTGTATTATCGGTATTTACTCTTACGATAGAAATTTCTACAATTCTATCACTTCCTACATTAATTCCTGTAGTTTCTAAGTCGAAAAAAGCAAGTGGTTTATTTAAGTTTAATTGCATGATTTAATTGGATAAATGTTTAATAGCTTCTTCTACAGATATAATATTTGTGAAGAAACTATTTATTTTATGAATAACGCCTTCAATTACAGAATCAGGACAAGAAGCCCCACTGGTTAAAATAATACGAACAGGTGTTTTGTTTGGCAAGAAGTTAGATGTGGTTAAATGCTTTTTATGAGGATAATCAAAATGATGAATAGTATTTTTATCCGTAATTTCTTTTTCTGAAGATATAAAGTAGGTTTTAAATTTTCGTTCACATAATTCAACTAAATGCGAGGTGTTGCTACTATTATAGCCACCAACAACAATAGCTAAATCTGCTTCAGTTTCTAGTAAGCCATAGGTTGCATCTTGGTTTTCATTTGTAGCATAACATAAGGTGTCTCTTGTATCTGCAAAATGATTAGAAATATTAATTGCGCCATATTTTTCCTGCATCACTGTTTTAAAATAGTCGGCAATTTCTTGAGTTTCACTGGCAAGCATAGTAGTTTGATTAATAACTCCTACACGTTGTAAATCTTTATCTAAATCTAAATCCAATGAATACTTGTCTTTAAAATCAATAGCAAATTGTTCTTTGTTTTTGTTTCCTAAAATATAATCAGCTAATAATTTGGCTTCATCAATATCTCTTACAATAATTGCTTTACTGTGTTTATCGCTTCTCGAAAATGTTGCTTTTGTTTCTTCGTGGCTATGTTTGCCATGAATGATAATTGTGTAATTATCTTTTCCTATAACTTCAGATTTTTTCCAAACACGTTCTACAAATGGACAAGTAGTATTATAAGATTCTGTTTTGATTTGTTTAGATTCTAAAATGTCAATAATTTCTAATGGAGCTCCAAATGCAGGAATAATAACAACATCATCCGGTGTTAGCGTATCAAAAGGAATTAATTGTGTCCCATTAGTATCTTGTAAAAATTGCACACCTCTTTCTATTAAATCATTATTGACGTCAGGATTATGTATCATTTGACTTAATAAAAAAATACGTTTTCCAGGATTTTCATCTAATGCTTTAAACGAAATTTCAATGGCATTTTCAACACCATAACAAAAACCAAAATGGCGAGCAATTAAAAATTGAACAGCACCAAAATCAATAAGAGTAGGTGAGTTGTCCTTTTTACGAGGGTCTTGTATTTTACGGTATTGTTTTATTTTGCTAATGATAGGGCTTCTATAAAACTCTGGGACGTTAAATGCTTTCATTCTTGTTTGTTATTTAACCGCAGAGAACGCTGAGAGTATTTGCGCAAAGTTCGCTGAGGGTCTTTTTTTCTTAAATCGTTTATTTTAGAACTAGTTCTTTTATCAATCTCTTCCCCACAAATTTGTTTACTTTTTCAATGATTGTTTCTTTGGCATAAGCAGTTTCATTTCTTACAATGGATGAGTCGATAGAAACGAATAATATACCTTGAGCATAGTTTATCTGTGTGGTATGTTTGGCTATTGTTTTTCCAACAATTCCTTCCCAACCATTTCTAATGGCAAAAATGCTGTATTTCTCATCTAATTTTTCTTCTTTAAAAATTTGAGAAATAGCATCACCCAATTTTATGAGGTTATTGTTCTTAGCCATGTTTTTCTATAGCACCATTGTTTACAATATAAATTAAATGCTCTGAGTTATTTTGTTCAAACAGTTCTTTTATTCGTTCAGGGTGAGTATCAGTAATAAATACTTGTCCAAATTCATCACCACTTACTAATTCAATTAATTTTTTGAAACGAGTCTCATCCAACTTATCATAGATATCATCTAACAGTAATAAAGGCTTTGTATGTTTTTTTTCTTTGATGAATTCAAACTGCGCCAATTTTAAAGCTAGTAAATAAGATTTTTGTTGACCTTGAGATGCAAATTTTTTAAGACTGTTGCCCATTAACTTAAAATCTAAATCATCACGGTGAGGGCCAACTGTTGTATAATGAACAGCCCTGTCTCTTGATAGGGCGGCTAATAAAACAGTTTTGTAGGATAAATCTTTAATAGAAGATTCGTATTCTAAACTTACTTGCTCATTACTACCGCTTATAAACTGGTAGTTTTTTGTAAACAGAGGAATAAATTCTTCTAAAAAATGAGTTCTTATTCTTATAATTTCTTGTCCATGAATAATTAATTGATCATCCCAAATTTCAAGGCTTGCACTATCAAAAGATCTAATCTCGTGAAATTGTTTTAATAACGCGTTACGTTGTTGAAGAACATGATTATAGGAAATCAATTTTTCCAAATACACTTTGTCGTATTGAGAAATAATACTATCCATGAATTTACGACGTACCTCGCTACCATCCCAAATTAACTCAATATCGGAAGGCGAAATCATAACTAAAGGATATAAACCTATATGTTCTGATAATCGTTCGTATTCTTTTTTATTGTGTTTAAACTGTTTTTTGTGTCCACGTTTAACACCGCAATATATTTCATGTGTTTCACCATTTTTGTTAATCCATGCCTGTATGGCAAAAAATGGTAAATCATGTTTTATATTTTGACTATCAATAGAATTAAAAAAACTTTTACAAAAGGATACATAATGTATAGCGTCTAACAGATTAGTTTTACCCATTCCGTTATTTCCAACAAAGCAGTTGAATTTCTTACAGAATTCAATTTGTGCTTCATCGTAGTTTTTAAAATTTATGAGAGATAGTTTTTCTAAAATCATTACACATTAAAGGTACGAATGAAATTTTAAATTGTAGGGAAGTGTTAATTAAATTAATAAAACATCGTTTATCTTTCAATAGTT
>JBBIUW010000349.1:0-3589 GCA_037440045.1 Sphingobacteriaceae bacterium | reverse complement strand
TTAATAATTAATGAAATTCTCTCACATAAATCTTTGTATGGTTTAAATAAACGGTCTTTATTGTCTTTACTCACATTTCTGGTTAAGTAAGACTTAGAACCTTCCCACATAATTAATTTGTAAGCTTCTTTTTCCGAAATAAAATCTGAATTTAAATCTTTGTCAATAGGCTCTTCTACTAGCAATTTTATAATTGACTTTAGTTTTGTTTCTGGATTAGAAATATTGTTAGTATAAAAAACGACTTTATATTCTATAAAACTCCAATACCAATTGATAAGGTATACTAGTAATCGATGTTTGTTTTCGAAATAACGATAGATACTTGCTTCTGTAGTAGATATTTCGATTGATAGTTTTTTGAAGGTAAATTCTTCAAACCCAATTTTATTAATTAAGATGATTGCATGTTTTACAATTTTCTTACCCAAAACTGATTCTTCAGGGTTACGAAGAAACAGTTTTTCATTCATTTTTATTCTAATATCTAATTCCATATGATAATAAGTGAAAGTAAAATTATAATTAAATCTTAAAAAATGCAAATTAATAATAGTAATACTATCATTTTAGGTTATTTTACTATTTTTGTGAAAAATATCAAAAATGTATAAGAAGAATAAATCTAAATTATTGTTTACCTGGCTATATAACGAAAGGAAAGTTATTAGTAGAATTTATCTATTGGCTTTATTGCAAGGTGCTATGTATTTAGCTATTCCTTTGGGAATACAAGGCGTTGTTACTTATATTATGGCAGGGTCTTTTTCTGCTTCGTTAATTTTATTAAGTAGTATTACCATTTTAGTTACTTGCTTTATTGGCTTTTTTCAAATATGGCAAATGAGAATCAACGAAACTCTACATCAAAAAATATTTGGAAGCATTGCTTCTCGTATTAGTTTTTTCTTGAATGAAAATACCAATATGGATGAAATATATTATAAACTCAATAAGTTTTTTGAAGTTGTTACACTACAAAAAGGGATTAGTAAAATCTTATTAGATTTTTCATTTTCTATAATAAGTATTGTTTTTGGATTATTGATATTACCAATTTATAGTTCTTGGTTTTTGATTTTTACATTACTATCAAGCGTAACTTTTTATTTTATTATCAGATATTATGGTAGTAAGGGTATAGAAACTAATATCAGTGTTTCTAATGAAAAGTATAATTTAATGAAATGGTTTCAACACAATGTGAGGGAGAATAAGCTGGCTGACAATAATTTTATTGAAGGTACAGATGTGATTTTGAACAATTATTTTGATCAACGAAAAAAGTATTATGGTGTATTAGAAGCTCAATTTAAAGGCATCATTATTTTTAAAGTTTTGTTTACCGCTGTAGTCTTGTTTTTTGGGGCATATCTGGTTCAAATAGGAGAGCTTAACATCGGACAGTTTATTGCCTCTGAAATTATTATTTTTTTAGTGATTAATTCGGTTGAAAAATTGGTGGGAAGTTTGGGAACGTGTTATGATATCATAACCTCCTTGTATAAGGTAGAAAGTGTTTTTGGTGATAATGAAAAGTATTCATTTGTTAAAGAAGAAAATCTTGAATTAAAAAGTGTTGCTAATATCTATACAAGGAAATACTCTAAAGCAATTAAATATTTGATTTTTGGAATTGGTGTTTCTGTGGTTGTTATTCTTTTAATGCCTTGGACTCAAAATATAGAGTCATATGGAAAAGTAACTACTTTAAATCCAGAAAACAGACCTCAAACTATTACCTCTCGAATTGGAGGAAGAGTAGAGAAGTGGTTTATTACCGAAGGGCAATTTGTTAAAAAGAATGATACAATTGCTTACATATCTGAGATAAAGGATGAATACATAGATCCTCAATTAATTAATCGTTCAGAACAACAAATTAAAGCAAAAGAAACAACGTTAGAGTCTTATGAAAGTAAAGTAAACGCTGTTAATTCTCAGATTGATGCGTTAAATAAAACACTTTTGTTGAAATTAGAACAAGCTAGAAATAAAATTATTCAAGCAAAAATTAAAGTTACAACAGATAGTATTGAAGCTCAAACATCTCTTAATAATTATAAAACGGCGGAAGAACAATTAAAACGATATGACGAGTTGTTTTCAAAAGGGGTTATTTCAAAAACAGATTTAAAAAATAGAAGAGTTAAAGTACAAGAATCTCTTGCGAAAAAAACTTCTGCAGATAATAAATTTATTTCTACGAAAAACGAATTATTAAATGCAGAAATTGACTTAAATACTGTTCAGCAAGATTATCAGGAAAAATTAATGAAAGCAGAATCTGATAAGTTTTCAGCGCTTTCGGCACTTTATGAAGGAGAAGGCTCTTTAACTAAATTGCAAAATCAATTAGCTAATTATAGCATGCGTAAGGGGTTTTATTATGTTTTAGCCCCTCAAGATGGATATATAACTAAAACTAATATTCAAGGTATTGGAGAAATTTTAAAAGAAGGAGCGGCTCTTTGTTCAATTGTTCCTAATCAAAAAGAACAAGCAATAGAGATGTATATTAATCCGATAGATTTACCGTTAATTCAAAAAGGGCAAGTGATGCAATTAGTTTTTGATGGATGGCCTGCATTTGTTTTCTCTGGTTGGCCTGGAGTTAGTTATGGAACATATAGAGCTGAAATTGTTGCTTTTGACAAGGTTTTGTCTGATAACGGAAAATTTAGAGTATTAGCTAAAAATATAGGCGAGCCCTGGCCTGATGCTATTCAAATAGGTAGTGGTGTAAAAGGATTTGCCTTACTTAATAATGTGCCTTTGATATATGAGCTTTGGAGACAAGCTAATGGATTTCCGCCAGAATTTTATGTAAACTCTAATTCATTAAAAAAAGATGATAAAAAGTAGACTTATCTATTTAGCTTTTGTGTTTATTTCATTTAAGGCTTGGTCACAAACAGTAGGTGTTTTAAGCTATGAAACTTACCTTAAAAATGTGTTGGAGAATAATCCTATGGCTAAAAAAGCAGAAAACATAAAGGAGTATGGAGAACTTCAATATAAAGCTGCTAAAGGAAATTTTGATCCTGCTATTAGCGGAACATATGATAATAAGTATTTTAATAATTCAAATTATTACAGTATACTAAACAGTGGTGTGAAAGTTCCATTATATACAGCTCAAAATTTAAAAGTTGGATATGAATACGGAATAGGTACTAATATTAATCCGGAAAATGCTACGTATTCATACGGATTACCTTATGTAGGATTAGAAGTTGGTTTGTTACAAGGGTTGGTCATAGATTACCGAAGAGCTGAGGTAATGAAATCAAAAGAGTATATAGATTATTATTCTGCTGAAAAAAACATTCAATTAAATTTATTGTTGTTTGAATCTTCTTTAAAATATTTTGATTGGTTATTTAGTTTAAAACAAGTGTCATTAAATAATTATTTTTTAAACATTGCCCGTCAAAGATTAATAGGTATTGAAGCACTAGCAAGTTCGGGGGAACGCGCGTCTGTTGATACAATTGAAGCTGCTATTTTTTATCAAAGTAGGATGTTAGAACTACAGAACGTGAAAATAGAGAGCCAAAAACAAAGTAATGATTTAGCTAGCTATAAT
>JBBIUW010000348.1:0-3604 GCA_037440045.1 Sphingobacteriaceae bacterium | reverse complement strand
CAGACGGTGAGTTATCTTTAAACGAAAATTTAGCTAAAGACCGTGCTAAGTCTGGTTCTAAAGCTTTAATGAATGAGTTTAAAAAGAACAAAAACAAAGATCAAGTTTTTGGTAAAGAAGAAGCAAACTATGTAACTCAAACTACAGCTGAAGATTGGAATGGTTTCAAATCTTTAATGGAGCAATCTACTATTGCTGACAAAGATTTAATCTTACGTGTTTTAACTATGTATAATGATGGTGACCAACGCGAGAAAGAAATCAAAAATTTATCTAAAACTTATACAGAAGTTGCTGATAAAATTTTACCAAAATTACGTCGTTCAGTTTTAACTGTTAACGTTAACAAAAAATCTCGTACAGATGAGCAAATCACTAAATTAACAACTACTTACCCTGATTCTTTATCAGTTGAAGAAATGTTATATGGTGCAAACTTAACTAACGATGTTAACACTAAAGTTCAAATTTACACTGCTGCTGAGAAAAAATACCCAACAGACTGGAGAACTTCAAACAACTTAGGTGTAGCGTTATTAATGACAAACAAAGTTGCTGAAGCTGGTGAAGCATTTAAACGTGCAGAAGCTAACGCAAATGGAAATGCTATTGTAATGAACAACTTAGGAATTGTTGCTTCTAAAGCAGGAGATCGTAAAAAAGCGATGGAAATGTATGACAAAGCTAGCGGTGCAGGAAACGAAGTTAACTACAACAAAGGTATCTTAAATGTACGTGATGGTAAATATGCTGATGCAGTTGGAAACTTTGGAGATTTCAAAGGATTTAACAAAGCTTTAGCAGAGTTATTAAACGGAAACCAAGGTGCAGTAGTATCTACTATTGATGCTAGTAATGAAAAAGACATGGCTATGTCTTCTTACTTAAAAGCAGTTGCAGCAGCTCGTAATAATAATACAGCTGAAGTTATTAATAACTTAAAAGCAGCTATCGAAAAAGATGGTTCTTTAAAAGCAGCAGCTAAAGATGATGCTGAATTTATTAAATTACGTGAAAATGCTGATTTCAAAGGCTTAACTAACTAATTAATACTTATATCAAAAAAAGCTCAATCACACGGTTGAGCTTTTTTTATGTCTAAAAAATTGCAATCTCTGTATAAAATCAACTATATTTAAAAACGATAACGATTCGAAACATCATGGCCAAAGTTATTCCGTTTAAAGCAATACGTCCCGAAAACGACAAAGTACATTTAGTAGCTTCCCGTTCGGTTGATGGTTACAATTCAGCCGAGTTAAGAGAAAAACTAACAGGAAACCCCTACTCGTTTTTACATGTTATTAACCCCGATTTTGAAGATGGGATAAAAACAAAACCTGGATCAAAAGAACGTTTAAATAAAGTCAAAAATCACTTTAAAAAATTTGTTCGTGAAAAAATATTTTTACGAGATGATAATCCGTGTTACTATTTATACCGTCAAATAAAGGAAGGTAATGAATTTATAGGCATTATAGCTTGTACCAGTATTGATGATTACATTAATGGGGTTATTAAAATTCACGAACAAACACTAACTACACGTGAAGAAAAATTAAAAGATTACTTAGAAGTTTGTGAATTTAATGCAGAACCTGTTTTATTTTGTTATCCAAATGATGAAGCTATAGATACTATATCTGAAGATATCGCTAAAACCCGCCCTGATTACGATTTTACAACAACAGATAAAGTACGTCACACTGTTTGGGTAATTGATAATAGAAAAACGGTCAAGCAAATTGCCGAACGTTTTTCAACGATACCAAATATTTATATTGCCGATGGCCATCATCGTTCTGCATCAGCAACCTTATTAGGTAAATTGAGAAGAAGTACTCGTAAATCATATACTGGTGAAGAAGCTTTTAATTACTATTTAGGAGTTTTCTTTCCTGAAACACATTTAAAAATTTACGATTATAACAGAGTTGTAAAAGACTTAAACAACTTATCAGTTAATGCATTAATCAATAATTTAAAAAATAATTTCACAATTACTGAAATAAATGCCGACGATTATAAACCAACTCAGAAACATGAGATGTCTATGTACGTGGATAATAAATGGTATTCGTTAAAGGCCAAAGAAACTATTTATAATGCTAAAGACCCTATTGATAGCTTAGATGCGGCGATCTTAACCAAATATATTTTATCGCCAATTTTGGATATACATGATTTGAAAACAGATAAACGTATTGGTTTTATTCCAGGTGTAAGAGGTAGCAAAGAACTAAAAAAACAAGTTGATGAAGGAAAAGCAGCCATCGCATTTGGTTTATATCCTGTAACAATGGAACACTTAAAATGGATTGCTGATACTAATAATATTATGCCTCCAAAATCAACATGGGTTGAACCTAAAATGAGAAGCGGATTAGTAATTTATAGTTTAGAAGAATAATTATTTTCTGAAAATTTAAAATGCTTAACGAACAACTTGAATTTATAGAGGCTAACGGATACGATGTTGAGTTACTAAGAAATATTAGTATACAAACATTTACAGAAACATTTGCCGAATCAAACACTGAAAGTGATATGCAAAAATATATTGCGGACAGATTGAGTATTCAGCAATTAAGCAACGAATTACAAAACCCAAATTCTAATTTTTACTTTCTTAAATCAAATCATCAAATAGTTGGTTATTTAAAGCTGAATAGAAATGATGCTCAAACCGAAAAACAATCTATTCACAGTATTGAAATTGAACGCATTTATTTAACTCAAAGCTGTCAGGGAAAGCATTTTGGAAAATTACTCATCCAAAAAACGATAGATATAGCCAAAGAAAAACATTGCGATTATATATGGTTAGCTGTTTGGGAACATAATACAAAAGCAATAGCCTTTTATAAAAAGCAAGGTTTTGTAGAGTTTGACAAACACATTTTTAAATTGGGTAACGATGAACAATTAGATATTATGATGAAATTAGAACTTAATTAACATGTCCATTTCTGAAAACATAAAGCACATTACATCTCAAATACCTGAGTATGTTACCTTAGTAGCTGTTTCTAAAACTAAACCAAATGATATGCTCTTAGAGGCATATCAAGCAGGACAAAGAGATTTTGGAGAAAACTATGTGCAGGAATTGGTTGATAAAGAAGATCAGTTACCGAAAGATATACGCTGGCATTTTATTGGCCATTTGCAAAGTAATAAAGTAAAGTATATAGCGCCTTTTGTATATTTAATTCATGGTGTTGATAGCTTTAACTTATTAAAAGAAATAAATAAACAAGCTCTAAAAAACAACAGAGTCATTAATTGCTTATTGCAAATTTACATTGCACAAGAAGACACCAAATTTGGATTAGATTTTAATGAAGCACAGCAAATTTTAAGTTCAGAAGAGTTTAAAACTCTAAAGAATATTACCATTAAAGGATTCATGGCCATGGCTTCTAATACAGATGAAGAGGAACAGATAAAAAAAGAATTTAAAAGCTTAAAAACATTTAGTATTCAATATCCTGAAATGACTATTTTAAGTTTTGGGATGAGTAGCGATTACCTATTAGCAATTACTGAAGGAAGTACCATGATACGAGTTGGTAGCAATATTTTTGGGGAAAGAAATTACAAT
>JBBIUW010000347.1:0-3614 GCA_037440045.1 Sphingobacteriaceae bacterium | reverse complement strand
TACGTTTTTTAACTCTACTGTTCCGCGGCCAGTTTTACCAATAAAACCTGATGCATGACTTTCATCAACCATAACTAAGGCGTTATACTTATCTGCTAAGTCACAAATTTTATCTAAAGGAGCCACAAAACCATCCATACTAAATACACCATCAGTAACAATGATACGGTAACGTTGCGCTTGTGCTTTTTTTAGTTGTTCTTCAAGGTCTGCCATATCGCAGTTTTTATAACGATAGCGTTGAGCCTTACATAAACGAACACCGTCAATAATAGAAGCATGATTTAATTCATCAGAAATGATAGCATCTTCTTCACCAAATAAAGGCTCAAACACACCACCGTTTGCATCAAAGGCAGCAGCATATAATATGGTGTCTTCTTGTCCTAAAAATGTTGCAATTTTCTTTTCTAAAGTTTTGTGTATATCCTGAGTTCCACAAATAAAACGAACAGATGACATCCCATAACCACGATTGTCTAATGCATCTTTTGCACCTTGAATAACTTTAGGATGAGATGATAAACCTAAATAGTTATTTGCACAAAAAATAATTACTTCTTTCCCATCGCTTACTTTAACAGCGGCACCTTGAGGAGTAATAATAACACGTTCTTTTTTAAATAAACCGTTTTGTTCTATTTCATTTAATTGATCTTGTAAATGTTTTTGAAAATCGCCGTACATAGTGTTGAGTTTTAATGAGCTACAAATTAAAAAAATATTAAGGAATTTTATTGATTTTTAGCTTTAAATATTATATAAATTATAAAATTTCGTATATTTGACCTCCTAACGCGCATGTGGCGTTCCCGATAGCTATCGGGATGGTAGCCGCAACAATCTCAAATATATATTTATGGCTCATGTATACATATTGTATTCTGAAACCTTAAATAAGTATTATATTGGAAGTTGCTTAAATCTTCAAGAAAGGTTAAAAGATCATTTATCAAAAAAGTTTCCAAGTTGTTTCACATCGAAAGATAGTAGTTGGATATTATTTTTTGAAATTCCGAATTTAGAATACAAGCAAGCGAGAAATATTGAGAGCCATATTAAGGCAATGAAAAGCTCCATCTATATTAAAAATCTTGCTAATTACCCTGAAATGCTAGAAAAACTGAAAGAGAAGTTTATATAAAGTTGTATAATTTAATAAACTTAATTATATTTGGTCCCCTAACGCGCATGTGGCGTAATTGGTAGCCGCGCCAGACTTAGGATCTGGTCCGTGAGGGTGGGGGTTCGAGTCCCTTCATGCGCACTTCGAGTGAAAGCAGTTCAGAAATGGACTGCTTTTCTTTTTTGCTCCCTTCGGAAGGCTTATCTTTCCTACATATTAGCTCAACCACTTCGTTCAATTTAGGTGTTCGATATTTTTCATTTTCAAACACGAGTTTTTCAGGAAAAAGCGAACCAATGATTCTTTGCTTAGTTGTGATAGTTCTTTCCTTGTAATAATTATCAAGCGTAGAAAGCAATTCCAGACACTTATCAATTTTAGATTCGTAATTTTCAAAACCTTCCCTTGTTCTAAATTCATCTATGGTCAAACGCTTTATTGTTTCTTCAATTTCAATTTTCATCTCTTTGTAATCGCTTGCCATAATTTCTCCATCCAGCATTAAGGCTTTTGCATTTTTAAGCCTTTGTTTCTGCTTTTCTATCTCCTTTACTATTTTTATTAAAGCTGATTTATTTGCTGTGTTATCCTGTTTTAATTTGTTTTTAAGTATCTGTGCATATAAGTTCATTGCCTTTGGTTTGGCTTTAAAATCCGATAACATGGTTATAAAACCATCGTTTACAATTTTTGCTTTTTGACGCTCCTTGCAAGTTCTTTCACAATGGTAATAATAAAATTTTCCTCCTGATTTTCCTGTTGAAGCCGATGCGGTTAAGTTTTTATTACAACGAGGGCATTTTAAAAAGCCACGCAATGGAAATTCATCCCTAACTGTTTGATATTTATTAGGCAATTTCTTTTTCCTTCCTTCAATTATATCTTGCACAGTATAAAACGTAACCAAATCAATCAATGGCTCGTGTATTCCATCAACCCATTGTTCAGGCTCATCTTTATAAGGTTTTACAAGAACTTTTCCGATATATCCTTTATTTCTTAAAAGCATCCAAAAAGAATTGCGATTGCATTTTAACCCTTCTTTATTAAGCCTTCTTCTAAGTTCTTCAATGTTATATAATCCGGTAGCAAATTCTCTAAATGCTTTTTGTACCAATTCCTGCTGTCTTCCACCTTCAGGTGCTATTATAGGACGATTGTTTTCATCACGAATATTTACATATCCTCGTAAACAGTTTCCCAACCACCGACCTTCTTTTTTTGCTCGTCTAATTCCATGAAATACATTCAAGGCTCTGCGGTCGTTATCAACTTCAGGAGCAGCAAGATATATGGCAAGCATAATTTTGCTTTCAGGAATTTCAAAATCTAAAGGTTGTTCAATTGCTTGTGGCTCAACACCAAGCTTTTTTAAATCTTTAATGGTGATGTAAGCTTCGGCAACATTACGTGAAAATCTATCCCACTTTAAGAAGATGATGTTCTCAACATAACCTCTGTTTCTTTTTATAAATGCAAGTATTTTAAGCCATTCGGAGCGATTAAAAGTTTTACCACTTTCGTCATCGTGATAAAACCCAACAATATCAATATCATTATTATCGCAATATTTTACAAGCTTATCTTTTTGGTCGGCAGGACTGTATCCATTATTTTGTTCATCTGTTGATACACGAGTGTAAATAATGGCTCTACGTTTCATTGTAATATGTTTTTATGTTTTGTCTTTATTCTTAAATTTTATTGCACCTACATCATTGTTTTCATTTTCTATTTCGTATGCTTCAATCGCTATATCTGCAACATGATATAACCAATCTCTTATTTTAATAATTTGTTCTTCAGTATATTCATCGCCATCACCGCTGAGTATTTTCTTACACTCAGCTAATGACAATTTGCTATTTCCTTCGCCAGAATTCATGCGATTCGGCTTCGGTTAAATAAATTATTAAGCAAAAAAAAGAACGATAAAAGAAGTCGTTTAGACCCAAACTTTACAAACGCAAATATAATGATAATCAACAAGTTACATAAATAAAATGTAAAATTCGAATCAACTTGTAACTGATTAGGAATCAGAATTTTTGAAAGTTTTTGTTGATTATATTTAAAATGTGCGCTCATATTTTCTTTTGCTTTAGCAAAAGTGCATAAGGAGCTTAAATGCCATTTTAAAAAGGTTAAATAAAGTTGATTATTGTGTAGTTTTCTACACTTTTAAAATACTCCGAAGAAATTTTTGTCCCATTAATTTAGTTGAGAATAAATCATAACTAAAAAAATAAATATGGAACAAGGAATATTTTTAACTGTAAAAGACTTGATGAAACTTACAGGAAGTAACAATTACAACAGTACTGGAAACTATATTAGAACAATACGTTGCTCGATTGCACCGAACAAAAAGAAATTAACTATCAAAGAGTATTGTGACTATGAAATAATTGACTTTGAATATGTTTGGAAGTATTTAAGAGAGCCAATAAACAAGCATAAATAAGTATAAAATAAAGTATCGAAATAT
>JBBIUW010000346.1:0-3623 GCA_037440045.1 Sphingobacteriaceae bacterium | reverse complement strand
GAAAAAGCCATACGGATGTTCGCTCCTAAATATGCGGTATTCAAACCTAAGCGTTGCATTTTATCTTTATCGGGCAATATTTTATATTCAGGATTACCCTCTTGTACTGATAGTCTAACATTGTCAGCTCCTTGTATTTTTTCAATTACTGCTTTTAATTTTGAGGCTTCACGCATCACTTCCTCATTATTACTTCCGCTTAAGGTAATTTCTATAGGTGCAGATTTTGGGATTAGACCCAAAGAAGAAATGGAGTAGTTAATCCCCGGATATTTTAATTGAAGTTCATCTCTCAATTTTCTCATGAATGCCTCTGTTGTGACATCTCCACGATTTTCTTTTGACTTCAGTTGAATAGTAAATTCAGAAACATTAGGAGAACCTAGTCCAAGGCTACCAATACCTGTGCTTGGTCCACCTACGTTACTAAAAAGCGAACTCACTTCACTTTTTTTCAGAATATAATTTTCGATATCTTTTGAAATTCTATTGTTTTCATGAATCGAAATTGTTTTATCAAATTCAAGAGTCATTCGGAATTTTCCTTGATCACCTGTCGTCATCAATTCTTTACCAATGATACCTTGCTTCATCATAACTCCTGTTAAAATAAACAAGAGGATTACAAAACCTGTAAATAATAATTTATGATTTAACACCCAATTTAATTGTTTACCATACCATTCAATAAAACCGACTAATTTGTGTTCAAACCAAAGTAAAAAACGGTTAAAATAATTAGTAGGCTGTAAATCTTCTTTTTTTCCTAATCGAGAGGCTAGCCAAGGTGTAAGAGTAAAGCAAACTAATAAACTACTTAAGGTAGAAGTGATAACAACAACAGAAAATTGTTTGAGCATATCTGCCACAAAAACTTGCAAGAATAATATGGGAACAAATACAACCACGTCAACTAATGTAATTGATAAGGCAGAAAAGCCAATTTCCATACGACCTTCAAGCGCAGCTTTTTTCTTATCAATTCCTCGATCAAGGTATTTTTGAATGTTTTCAAGTACTACTGTAGCATCATCTACTAAAATCCCAATCACTAAAGACATTGCTAGTAGTGTCATTAAGTTTAATGTGTAGTCAAGCATCCACATTACACCAAACGCTGTAACAAGGGAAGTCGGAATCGCTAAAAGTACAATTAGGGAATTTCTAAAACTTCTTAGAAATAGTAACATGATAATCGATACTAAAACAACAGCCAGTATCAAGTCATGAACAACCCCATCAACAGCAGCAATGGTATTATCAGTACTGTCATCGGAAATAATAAATTTTAAATGATTACTTTGATTTTGTTGTTCAATTGCTGCAAATTTTGCCCTCACAGCTTTTGAAACATCTACAGCATTTCCATCTCCTTGTTTTTTTAACAATAAACCTATTCCTGTTTTACCATTATAGCGACTTACTGAACTAATTTCTTTTACACCATCTGTTATATCAGCAACATCTTTAACATAAACCGGACTTCCTTGAATTGGCATGGCAATTTGAACAGTCTTAATACTTTCAACTGAATTGAATTTTCCGACAATTCTAACAGAACTATTTTCAACTTTAGTTTGAACATTACCAGCTGGTATATCAATGCCTGAACGGTTTATAGCTTCAACTGCTTGGGATAAAGAAATTTTGTATAATTTAAGTTTATCACGATCAATTTTAACCTGTATCTCCCTTTCTTGACCACCTAATATTGTAATTTCAGCAACTCCTTTAATTTGTTTTATTTGTGGAAGGAAATTGTCTTTTAATTTTGTGTAAAATTCAGTTGGTGGCAAATCGCTCGTTACGCTAATTGACATGATGGGTAAATCATTTGGAGAAACCTTACTCATCACCGGATTTTGTATATCCTTTGGTAAATCCTTTTTAATATTATCAATATATCTTTGGGCATCTTGCATGGTTTTATCTAAATCAGTTCCATACTTCAAATTAGCAATGATGATTGAAGCATTAGGTAAAGACTTAGTTACCAAATATTCAACTCCTTCTAAATTAGAAAGCGCATCCTCTATTTTTTTTGACACCGCTGATTCAACTTCTGTAGGCTCAGCTCCGGGATAAACAGTTTTTATTACCACTACTGGTTGGCTAAAATCCGGCATTAGCTCATAACTCAAGTTCTTATAACCAATAATACCTAGTAATGTTAAAACACTAAATAGAACTATAATTAGTGATGGTCGTTTTATGGAGATCTCTGTTAAATTCATAATATCTTATTATTTAACGTTAATATTTGCACCATCAAACAAAGTCGTGAAGCCATTTGTTATAACAGTGTCACCCTCATTTAATCCTTTAGTTAAAAGAAGTTTATCAGCGAATCTTTTTGAAATTGCAACTTCGATTAATTTCGCTTTACCACTTTTAATAATATAGATTTGAGGCTGGCTTCCACTACCGATTAAGATACTTGACGGAACTATATATCCAGAAAAGGCATCACCAATATTTAACATAAGCTTACCAAACATTCCAGCTTTTATCTTTTCATCTGCCATATTTTGAGTTGTAAATTGAATAGGATAACTATTACCCACATTTGATTTACTTCCAATCATAGTCAATTTGCCAATTATAGAAGTATTTGAATAAGCATCTACTTTGATTTCACATTCTTGATCTTTCTTAAATTGATGAATATCATTTTCAGAAACGTTAATAGTGAATTTTAAAGTTTTAATATCTGTTAGTTGCAAAATTGGAACTCCAGGAGCTGCAAATGAACCAATTTCTGATAATTTTGCTGTAATGATTCCATCAAATGGGGCATAAACAGTTGTTTTAGAAAGCTGTTCATTTAATGTAGATTTTTGAGCTTGAGCGGATTTTAAAGCAAGTTGAGATTTTTCCAATTGAACACCTTGTATTGCGTCAGCAGAAGCCAAAACGGTATATCGCTTTATATCTGCTTCTAAACCTTCGATTTGGATGTCGATTGAATTTATTTGCTGACGAAGCAATGCATTATCTATTTCAACTAATTTTTGACCTTTTGTAACTATGCTTCCAACATCAACTAATATCGAATTGATTTTTCCCTGTTGCTCAACGCTCAACTTACTCTCTCTATATGGTTCGAATGTACCTGTATAATTGATTTCATTTTTTGCATCTTGAGACTTAACAATTTGAAAGCTAACATTTATAGGTTTCTCCTTATCATATTGATATACTTTTGATTCAGTAATTGATTTGTTTGTCTTTAATTTTATAATGACTAAAACAATTAAGAGAATAGCAATAACAATGTATACTATTTTTTTACTTGATTTTTTTCCTGACTCCATACTAAATACTTATAGTTAATTTTATAATTCTTTTGTGTTATTTTCTTTTAATAATGTTTCCGTTCAATCTTTTCAATTCAAGTTCTGCTTTGAGATAATCAACAATTGCAGATACATTATTTTGTTGTGATTGTCTTAGTTCTGTGTCTGCCATAAATACATCATTTAATGTGGATAAGCCCTGACCATGCAATAAAACAGTTTGGTTGTATATTTTTTTTGCTTGGGCAATTTGCTCTTCTGTATTTGAAATGCTTTTAATTGCCACGCTAATTTGCATTTGCAAATTTTCCTTTTGCATTTTCAGTA
>JBBIUW010000345.1:0-3625 GCA_037440045.1 Sphingobacteriaceae bacterium | reverse complement strand
CTGAATCCAACTTCTACTCGTGATGATACTTTTCATTTTTTAAAATAGAAAATCCTCTATATAACTGCTCGCAAAAAAACAAACGAATCATTTGATGTGAAAATGTCATATTTGATAATGACAGAACGTAAGAACTTTTATCTAAAATCGACTTATCGATACCAAAAGGCCCACCAATTAAGAAAACTACCCTTTTACATCCCGAAACCATTCGCTTATTTAAAAAATCAGCAAATTGAACAGAAGTGAACTGTTTCCCATGTTCATCCATACAAACCAAAAAATCAGATGGGTCTAGTAATTTCTGAATCTCTAAAGCTTCCGCTTTTTTTTGTTCATCAAATGGCTTTTGTCTTATATTTTTAGGCATTACTATCGTTTCTGTCGTAAAAGAAATGTAGTTTTTTAATCTTTCTGTATAGATTTTTACCCCTTCCACAAGATACGAATCAGTTGTTTTTTCAATTTGTATAAGCAAAATTTTCATTTAGTTTCCAGATTTAATTAGATTTAGGCACAATAATTGTAATATTTCTGTAAAATTTCACAATATTAATGAAACTATTCGTTATAACTTTAATTAGCCTCTTCAGTTTATCTTTTTCTTTAAGAGATATCACTGATGATGTTGCTAACGCCCTAAAACAAGGTAACGTCTCTGAATTAGTTAAATACTTTTCTGAAAAAGTGTCTATCAAAGTTTTGAATCAAGAAGATTTATTGAGTAAATCACAAACTCAGGCACTTATTCAAGATTTTTTCATCAAACATAAAGTAAAAAGCTACCAAACATCCCATACTAGTATCGTAAATGGCGATCAGCAATTTATTACTGGAACACTCGATACCAATAATGGTAAATTTAGAATTTCCATATTAGTGAGAGGAAACGTAATTTCGCAGTTCAGAATAGAGAACGACAATGACTAATTACATTTCAGCACACAAAAAACATTTTAATTTTAAAACTTTTGTTCAAAACGCTTTACTTGAAGATGTAGGCGATGGAGACCACTCAGCATTAGCAACCATTCCTGCTAATAAAAAAGGCAAATGTCATTTATTAGTCAAAGAAAATGGGATTTTGGCTGGTGTAGAGGCCGCAAAAGAAATCTTTAAGATTATTGATCCTAATTTTAAAGTAACCGTTTTTATAGAAGATGGAACACCTGTTAAAGTAGGTGATATTGCATTTATTGTAGAAGGGAGCTCTCAAAAATTACTTACTGCAGAAAGGCTAGTGTTAAATGTCATGCAACGTATGAGTGGCATTGCGACTAAAACAAACCATTTACAAACTCTTTGTAAAGGAACTAAAACAAAAGTAATAGATACTCGCAAAACAACTCCTGGATTTCGATTTTTCGAAAAATGGGCTGTTGTTATTGGCGGTGGCGCCAATCATCGTTTTGGTTTATACGACATGATTATGATTAAAGATAATCATGTAGATTTTGCTGGAGGAATTATTGAAGCCATTGATGCAACACATTCATACCTAAAAAAAACAAAAAAGAAACTGCCAATAGAAGTTGAAACAAGAACATTAAATGATGTGAAACTTGTTTTGAAAAAAGGCGGTTTTCAGCGTATCATGCTAGATAATTATAGCATAGCTGATACAAAAAAAGCAGTGGCACTTATTGGTAATAAATTTGAAGTCGAAAGTTCGGGTGGTATTACCGAAAAAACAATTGCTAGCTACGCAAAATGCGGTGTTGATTTTATTTCGGTTGGTGCATTAACGCACCATGTAAAAAGCTTGGATTTAAGCTTAAAGGCGATTAAATAATTTATTTACAACCACAATTTCCATCATCGCATTTATCTTTAGTAAACTTACGATAAGCTCTGTATCCAATATATACAATTGCTGCTACTAGAATTATAATTACTAAAATATGTTGCATTATTGTTGTTCTCCTATTTTAGCTGGGTTTAAAATTGGAATTTGATGCGTTAAAACCTGATTTAACACTGTAACTTTCACTTGATAAGGACCTGTTGGTAATGCGCTTAAATCCATTACATAATATTCCATATTTTCAATATTAAACCCAGCAACTTTTTTATCAAATCTATCCAAAATATCTACTTGAATTTTACCTAAATTACCAATCATAGAAAGACTGTATTTATTATAAAAAACAGGTAGAAGAGTGATTGTTCCAACCTCATTTTTAAGTTCCTTTTTATCGTAAACAAAATTTACTTTTCTTTTTAATTTTGTTTTGTATAAACTTAAACTATCTACTGTATAAGGCGTGTACTCAAACAATTTATAATTGTCCTTTAAATCATAAATTGTATCTTCTTTACTCCAAACCCTAACATAATCTACATCAAACGTATTAGGCCATTTTGTTTTTTCATCAGGTCCTGGTTCAAAAGCTTCACCATTTTTAGCAACAGATGTATTTATAATTAAGGTTTGAGCAGTTTTAAAATTACCTTTAAAATATCCTATTGGCTGTCCATTTAAGAAATACTTTACACCATTTTTATCCCATTCTCCTGAAACTATATTCCAACCATCATTTAAACTTTCATTTGTTTTAAGCCAAGCACCCCAATTCTTTTTTAAATTTAAGAAGCCTCCTCGGTAGTTTTCACAACCATCCGGACAATGTACATCTAAATGCAACTGATTTTGTTTATCTCCTTTTAATTCAAAAAAATCAATTTCTTCATTTGGCTCTCCGCCATATAACCAGAAGGCAGGCCAAATTCCTTTTTCTTCGTTTGACTTAAATCTTATTTCAAAATAGCCATATTTATAACGTTTTCTAGATGATATTAATCCTGCTGTGTAATCAACTTCATATTTTCCATCAACTACTTTCTTATTATATTTTTCTAAGTATTTTTTATTTATCTCCCACTCATTAATAGGGTAACTTCCTTTTTCTTTTTTAGCAATAAATGAAGCAATACCATCTTTAACGGTCACGTTTTCTCTTGAATAATACAAATCCTGCATCATTACCACACTACCCCATGGAAATCCGAACTGCCATTTTCCCTCATCAACTACAAAACTATTAAACTCATCTCCATCCTCATAAAACCACTTTTGCGAAGAATCACTCTTAATTTGCCACATAACCTGACCATTAAAGGAAGCCGTTGTTAAAAAAAATAAGACTATTAAAATATTTTTCATTTATAAATAGTTAATTAATTATCCTCAAAAGTAAAGCTAAAATTGGTATTTTCGCTACAAATTTATAAGTAATGATTACAGCAGAATCTCCAATTAAGTTTGACAGACGTAAACAAAAAGACGATACGTTATTACAGCTTTATAAAAACATTTTAACTCCGCGTTTGATAGAAGAAAAAATGTTGATTCTTCTTCGTCAAGGGCGCATTGCCAAATGGTTTAGTGGTATTGGCCAAGAAGCTATTTCTGTGGGTGTAGCAACTGCGCTTCAGAGAGATGAATTTATTTTACCAATGCACCGTAACTTAGGCGTATTTACTACACGTGGCATTCCAATGAATCGTTTGTTTTGCCAGTTTCAAGGTAAGCCAAGTGGTTTCACTCAAGGACGAGACAGAAGTTTTCACTTCGGAACTCAAGAATATAATATCGTGGGAATGATTTCTCACTTAGGTCCTCAAT
>JBBIUW010000344.1:0-3638 GCA_037440045.1 Sphingobacteriaceae bacterium | reverse complement strand
CAAGCTCTACTTTTTACTGTATTGGTGTTTCTCCTGTTACATTGACAGGAACGGGAGCAACAACATATTCGTGGAATAATGGAGCAACCACTTCATCAATTTCAGTTACACCAACCGCCACAACTATTTATACAGTTGTTGGAACAACCAATGGATGTTCGTCTACTCAAACCGTTTCAATAACTGCTCCTCCAATCACATCAATTAATGCAACTGCTAACAATTCTGTTATATGTGCAAACGGAACTGGAGCTACTCTAACTGCTTCAGGAGCTAATACCTACACTTGGGCGCCAAGTTCAACCGTATCATCGACTTTAGGAGTAAATCCTTTAAGCACAACATCCTACTCTGTTATTGGTCAAACATCTGCAGGATGTATTACAAACTCTGCTGTTGTTACTGTAAGTGTTTTACCAACTGTAAATCCTACATTAACAGCAACTTCTCCTTCTGTTTGTTTAACGCAAACTGTTGGCATTCTATCATCTCCTATCGTAGCTGGGTTAACTTATACTTGGGCTCCTACAACTGCAATTCAAGGCTCTAGTATAACTTCAAGCGTAGTTGTTTTACCTACAACAACTTCTCCTGTTATATATACGTTAACAGTTTCAAACGGAGTTTGTACAAGTACAGGAACTATCTCTATTCAAGCTCAAATCGCCCCAATTGGTAATTTTATTACTTTAAATAACGATACTATTTGTGTTGGAGGTTGTGTAACATTTAGCGCAAATACAACAGGCAGTTCTCCAATTTCTTATCAATGGTTGTATGAAAGTGGAGTTGGTACTTCTTCTGTTGGTATTGCTCCTGAGGCATGCTATCCTTCTGCTGGTAGTTTTTCTGTAACTATGATTGCTACAAATGGATGCGGATCTGATACTGTTGTAAAAAATAACTTTGTTTCTGTTTTTGACTACCCTGTTTTAAATACCTCTAATGATACTACAATCAACATAGGAGAAACTGCTACAATTTCTGCTACTGGAGGTCTTTCTTATTATTGGTCTCCTAATATTAATGGTAATACGATTGCTTGCCCTACTTGCTCTTCTACTGTTGTTCAGCCTACTGTTACGACTAATTACATTGTGGTAGCTTCTAACTCTCCTTATTGCAGAGTACAAGATACTGTTACTGTCATCGTTGATGTTAATTGCGGTGATTTCTTTATCCCTAATGTTTTCTCTCCTAATGATGATGGATTAAATGATGTGATTAACGTTCATGGTAGATGTATTATGACCTTTAACCTACAAATTTTTAATAGATGGGGAGAGAAAGTTTTTGAAACATCAACCTTATCAGAAAGTTGGGATGGTTCGTTTAGAGGAAAAAAATTGGATACTGGTGTGTTTATTTATAAAGCAGATGGAGTTTCTATTGATGGAAAATCTTTTAATTTAAAAGGTAATATTACTTTATTAAGATAAAACACTTGAAATAAAATTCAAACTATAACAGAATGATTATGAATAAATATATACAGATGAAAAAAATAATTTTTGCAAGTATAATTGCATTGCCTTTTTTAACTAAAGCACAAGACATTCACTTTTCGCAATTTAATGAAACTCCTGTTTTAATAAATCCGGCGATGAGTTGTACTGCATTTGATACACGTATTATTGCAAATTACAAAAATCAATGGGCAAGCGTAACAAGTCCTTTTCAAACTTATGGTATAAGTATTGAAAGAGCTTTTAAACACTTAAAATTAAAAAAGGCATATTCTGGAATGTCATTATGTGTTTATAATGATAAGGCTGGAGATGCAAATCTAGGATCGTTATTAGTAAATCTTGGTTTTAATACAGTTGTAAAAACGGGACAGTACTCAAAAATTTCTGCTGGTATTGGTGGAGGTATTAATTATAGAACGATTAATCCTTCCAAATTACAATGGGAAAGCCAGTACAATGGTTCAACCTATGATGCTACTATGGCATCAGGTGAAGCTGTTCCTCGCAGTTCATTTATGCAAGGCGATTTAGTTGGAGGTATCGCATATCACTATGCAAAAAGTGAACGATACATTAGCGCTCAGGATGGGACTAAATTTGACATAGGCGTTTCTGTATTTCACTATAACATGCCTAAATATTCATATTATGTAAATAGTGGAGATAAACAATATGTGAAATACGCAGTTAATGCAAATTTTGATATTGGGATTCAGAATACAGGCATTGCAATTGTTCCAAGTTTATTATATATGCGTCAAGGACCATCTCAAGAAATTAATGTTGGTTCATTATTTAAATACATTATACAAGACCAATCTGTTTACACAGGTATAAAAAAACCATGTGCAATTGCAATTGGAGCTTACTATCGTGTAGGAGACGCTGTAATTCCGACATTACAATTTCAATATGATATGTATGCATTTTGTGTAAGCTATGATGTTAATACGTCTCAATTAACAGGGGCTTCAAAAGCAAAGGGTGGCTTAGAATTTAGTTTACGTTTTAATACAAGTCCTGGATATGGAAAATCATTAGGTAAGAGTATAAACCGCCCTACTTATAAATAATTATATAAAAACTTATTTTAAAATCCTCAACAAAATGTTGGGGATTTTTATTTTTAATCAAGAAAATGATTAAAATAATTTACGCTTTCAAGCAATCTACTTCCGTACCAACTAAACATTTCGCCATCTACTAATATAACTTTTGAATTTGGAAGATACTCATGTAATTCTTTAACATGAACGTCTTTAAAAGGATATGGTTCAGAAGACAGAAAGATAAAAGTAGGATTTAATGATTTTATTATTTCAACGGATAACTCTGGATAACGATGTTTGTTAGCTATATGATTTAAAATTTCTTGATTTACCTCTATATCTAAACAGTTATGTAAACCCATTTTGTAAATCATATCACCAATAAAGGTAGATTTACCTGCTGCCATAAAAGGATTATTCCATATTAGATATAAAGCTGTTCCTGAGTATTGTTTTAAATGAATAAATGAAACTTTAATTCTTTCTGACATCTGATTGGCTTCATCTGTTCTATTTACAACTTCACCTAATTTACCAATCATATCTAATGAATTCTCCAAATTATAAATATCACTCATCCAAACTTTAAACTCTTTTTGCAATTCCAAAATTTGAGATTGTTCATTTTCTTCTTTATTCCCAATTATTAAATCGGGTTTTAATGCTCTTATCTTGTCAATATTTAATTGTTTAGTTCCCCCTACTCGTTCAACAGAACTAAACATCTTATGAGGATGAATGCAAAATTTTGTAATACCTACTAATTCATTTCTTAAACCCAGATCCCATAATAACTCAGATTGAGAAGGCACTATAGAAACAATGCGTTTAGGAGCATTCAACAACTCGATAGTATTATTTAATTGGTCTGTAAAAAGCATACACAAATTTCAAAATAATACTGCATATTTGCTATCTAAAATGAACTCTTCTTTAAAAGCACATATTTCTTTATTCATCGCCCAAGTCATTTATGCACTCAACTACTCTATAGCTAAAGATTTAATGCCTCATTACATAAAACCTTTAGGATTAGTAATGTTAAGAATTTCTGGGGCTTTAGTTTTATTTTGGCTTTTATCTCTAGTTTCTAAAAAAGAAAAAGTTGAGAAAAATGATT
>JBBIUW010000343.1:0-3638 GCA_037440045.1 Sphingobacteriaceae bacterium | reverse complement strand
GGAGTCTGAGTCCTTTTTTACAGACTCCCTCACCTTGCCAAATGAACAATGTTATGGATAGACGTAAATTTATATCATCTCTTTTTGTTTTAGCTGGAGGTGCAGCTGTTACTTATTATGGAAATAAATATTTTGAGTTAACCGATAATCCTGATTTTAATTTTTTAGAACAACATAAAGATTTAATTGGAGATTTAGCTGAGACAATTATTCTTTCTACTGACACACCTGGAGCTAAAGAAGCGATGGTCCATGAATATATTATTCATATGATTAAACATGAAAAAGATGTGAAGATTCAAAATAATTTTATTAATGGAATTAAAGACGTTGAAGAATTTTCTTTTAGTGAATATAAAACTTCTTTTTCAAAGCTTACTAAAGAACAAAAAATTACAGTTGTAAGATATTTTCAAAAAAATGGAGAAAATTTCAAAGGAAATTTAGGTAAAGTAAAAAATAAATTTTTTGGAAAATCTTTTTTCTTAATTTTAAAAGAATATACTTGTATTGGATATTGCACTTCAATGTTGGGAGCTACCAAAGGTCTAGCATATCAGGCAATCCCAAGTAAATACTTAGCAGTTACGAACTATAGTTCAAACCAAAAATCTTGGGCTACAAAATAAATTTATTATGAGCGATTCTTCACATATTTATATTAATAATAAAGCTTTATCACAAATCACTTTTGATGCTATTGTTGTTGGAAGTGGAATAAGCGGAGGTTGGGCAGCAAAAGAACTTTGCGAAAAAGGATTAAAAACAATTGTTTTAGAAAGAGGAAGACAGGTAGAACACGTAAAAGATTATCCTACTGCATTGAAGCAGCCGTGGGAATTTGAAAATCGATTAGAATTGACAGCAGAAGATAAAAGAGTTAATCCTATTCAAAGTCAAATTTATGATGAAAGCTGCAAGCATTTTTTTGTTAACGATCAGGAGCATCCTTACGTTCAAGATAAACCTTTTAATTGGATTAGAGGTTATCATGTTGGAGGACGATCAATAACATGGGGGCGTCAAGTTTATAGATTGAGTGATTTAGATTTTACTGCAAATCTTAAAGATGGCCATGGTGTCGATTGGCCTATTAGATACAATGATATTGCACCATGGTACGATTATGTGGAAACTTTTATTGGTGTGAGTGGCCAAGCCGAAGGTATCCCGCATTTACCTGATGGTCAGTTTTTACCACCTATGGAAATGAACTGTATTGAAAAGCATTTTAAAGATTCTATTAAGAATAATTTTGATGATAGATTAGTTACACATGGTAGGGTGGCCAATTTAACAAGAGGATATAAAGATAGAGGCCCATGTCAATACAGGAATTTATGTAACCGTGGATGCCCATTTGGAGGGTATTTCAGTAGTAATTCGTCTACATTACCTGCGGCTTTTGCTACAGGTAATTTAACACTAAGACCACATTCAATTGTTCAAGAAGTTATTTATGACAATCACACAGGGAAAGCAAAAGGAGTTAGAATTATTGATGAGTTAACACATGAAACTATTGAGTATTTTGCTAAAGTTATTTTCTTAAATGCATCAACTATTGCTACAGCTTCTATTTTATTACAATCTACTTCAGCAGTATTTCCAAATGGATTAGGAAATAGTAGTGGGCAGATTGGTTTAAATTTAATGGATCATCACAAATCTGTTGGTGCTAATGGAGAGTACGATGGTTATGAGGATTATTACTATTCTGGTCGCAGACCAACTGGTATATATATACCTCGATTTAGAAATTTAAATGATCAAACCAAACATCCTGATTTTGTTAGAGGATACGGTTATCAGGCAGATGGAGAAAGAAGTGAATGGAAAGATAGGATGAAGGAAGATGATAGTTTTGGTGCTGATTTTAAAAATAATTTAACTGTTCCTGGTCCATGGAAAATGTGGATGGGAGCATGGGGGGAATGTTTGCCAAATTCCAACAATAAGATGTGGATAGATAAAGTCTTGAAGGATAAATGGGGATTGCCTTTGGTTAATGTGAGTTTTGAATTTAGTGAAAATGAAAAAGCTATGAGGAAAGATGCTATGAATTCTGCTGCTGAAATGCTTGAGAAAACTGGATTTAAAAACATCACTACTTTTGATTACGAAACTGCACCAGGAACAACTGTTCATGAAATGGGAACAGCAAGAATGGGAACAGATTCTAAAACATCAGTTCTAAATTCATATAATCAAATGCATGATGTTAAAAATGTATTTATTACAGATGGTAGTTGTATGCCTTCAGGTGGATGTCAAAATCCTTCTTTAACCTATATGGCGCTTACAGCAAGAGCATGCGATTATGCCGTGAATGAGCTAAAAAAAAATAATTTATAATTAACAATACCCCATTATTTTATACATGATGTATCCTACTATTTCATGTATTAAAATATAATTTGCATACACAGCATCTGCGCTTGGAATTAAACAATGATCTAATTCAATTCTAAATTCACTACAATAATAATCAGTAGGGTAGGGCGTTATATTATTTATTCCTGCTTTTCTAAAACACGCCATTGATCTTCTCATGTGAGCAGCAGAAGTGATGAGTAAACATTTTTTTTTAGAATGCCTTATAGAATCTAAAATTTGTTTTGTGAAAATTGCGTTTTCATAGGTATTGTTTGATTCCGATTCGATGATTAGTAAGCTATCAGCAATTCCTATTTGATTTAACCATTTTCGTATATTATCTCCTTCTTTTATTTCTGGTGATGTTAAACTTCCTGAACCACCAGTAAAAATAATCTTCTTAACATAGTTCTGCTTTAAAAGCCATACTGCTTGAAATAACCTATCTCCTGATCTCAAAAATTGTGGTTTGTTGGTTTGGGAATTATACCATGTCATCCCCCCTAAAACAATTGCATATTCATAGTTACCTTGTTTTTCAGGACAATAGCTTTTGTCATTGTACCGAAATTCCCATTTACCGATAGTCATATCAGTAATAAATTCATTAGAAAATATAAATAGTATAACGGTAGCACTTATTAATAAATATTTTTTTCGTTTAATATTATTAGTTTTTAAGCACCATATCAAGAGTATAAATGCCCAAAAAATGGGAAAAAGTATGACTGATAGTAATTTACCTAATATATAAATCATATATAACAAAGATATTAAAAGGAATGATTGATATATAAGATATTTTGGAATTGAATTCCAAAATACGGAATACATATTTGAAAATTAATCAATTAATATTTTTGTAACACTTGTAAAATCAGTGATTTTAGAGTGTTGTGAGATTTGGCATAACATTTAATATATGTTGTACGACTAAAAATAATTATATATGGAAAATACAAACACTAAATTAATCAGTTTAACATCGGTTACCGATAAATCTGATGCTGCTTTATTGGTTTCGGGAGAATTGTATCATACTGGATGTTCTATGTTTGGAACAGAAGTTTCTCTTTTTGAAAATGGTATATTATCCCAAAAATATATATGTTGTCTAAATGGTTTTTTTTATTTTAAGTTAGATTACGAAAAACAATATAAAATTGTCATTACTCGTCCTGGATTTGAAACTAAATCTATTATTTTTAATACTCATCTTAATGGATATCCGTTAAAAAAGAGATATTATGAGTTTGGAGTAT
>JBBIUW010000342.1:0-3647 GCA_037440045.1 Sphingobacteriaceae bacterium | reverse complement strand
GTTAAACTATCAGCACTTAAACTCCAGTTTTCTATTTCCTTTATTTCTTTTAAATTTTGATACAAAGAGTCGGTAACTACTAAATATCTATCTGCCTCATTAAAATCCTGCAGCATTAATGTGCCCCATTTACAAAAGGCATCAAAAGGCTCTGCTTTATCTTTCAGTACTTCTTTATATACAGCATACAAATCACATATTAAATCAATACTATCAGCCTGTTGAATACCAGATAATTCGGCAACTAATTCTTCGGCGCTAATAATAGCTGGTAGCCAAATGGTTTTTTGAAAAGCTTTTGCTAAATGTTGTTTTAAATATAAAGCACCTCGCTTATTGGGTAATACTATACACAAATGCTCAGTATTATCAGGATAATGCTGATGAATGTATTGAGCAATGTATTGAAGAAAGGGCGTCATTATTTAAAAATTACCAATAAAGATTAGAAAAATAATAAAAAAGAGGCTTAAAAACATTAAAGTTGATAAATTTATGTAACTGTTTTTTACCAATACCCCTACTTTTTTTCCGCTTATGTAGTTGAGTAAAATAGGTGTTTTTTTTCGCTAAATTTACCATGATTTATAAAACCATGAAGACAATACTATCTCTATTTCTTTTTATAGGAATATCTTTTATATCAAATGCTCAATCGGGCACTTGGGATTTACAACAATGCGTAGATTATGCTCAGAAAAACAACATCAATCTAAAACAAACTGAAATAACGACACGTATTAACAAAAACAATTCTAATCAGAGTAAAGCAGCTGTTTTGCCTACTGTAAATGCAGGGGCTCAGCACACCTATAACTTTGGTAGAACGATTGACCGATACACTAATACCTTTGCCAACACACAAGTATTATCACAAAACTTTTACGTTTCATCAAATGTAGTTATTTGGTCAGGGTTAGCTCAATACAACAATATTAAAGCCACTCAATACCAATATTTATCGAGCACCGAAACCTATTTACAACAACGTAACGACTTAGCGCTTAACGTGGCTACGGCATATATCAATGTTATTTTTAGTGATGAAATTTTACAAATATCTAAAGCACAATTTAAAATTACACAAGAGCAATTAGAACGTACTCAAAAATTAGCCGATGCTGGAACATTAGCAAAGAGTGCAGTATTTGATTTAAAGGCCCAATTAGCAAACGAGGAAGTGAATGTTACTAGTGCCGATAATAACTATCAAATTGCTATGCTTACTTTAAAACAATTACTAAACTTAGACACTTTAAATAATTTTTCTATTTCTAAACCTAATGTAGATATTTTAAATAACGAATTAGGAGCTATCACAGTTCAAGCAATTTATGAAACAGCTTTAAAAAATCAACATTCCATTAAAGCAACTAACTATAATTTAATGGCCGCTGAAAAAAACTTGGCGGTTGCAAAAGGAAGAGTGAGCCCTACTCTATCAGCAACTGGAACAATTGGTACTGGTACATCTGGATTAGATAAAAATATTGACGCTGTTAATTTTGTTGGTTGGGATACAACAGCAGTTACCACGGGAGGTGATTTTGTGATTAGCCCTAAAACAGAAGTAGTCACATCAAAAAAACCTTTTGCCGATCAATTTAAAGACAACGTGAATAAGAGTATTGGTTTCACATTATCTGTTCCTATTTTTAATGGATTACAAACCTACACTGGAGTAAAAAATGCACAGTTAAATGCTTTAAATGCAAAATATGCTCAGGATTTAACTGAACAAAATTTATATAAAACAATTGCTCAAGCTTATGCTAATGCCAAAGCTGCATTAAATAAATACAATGCTAATAAAGCATCCGTTGATGCATCTGAACAATCTTTTTATTATGCTCAACAAAAATATAATGTTGGTGCTATTAGTACATTTGATTATAATAACGCTAAAACACGTTTACAAAACGCACAGGGAAATTTAGTACAAGCAAAATATGACTATGTATTTAAATTAAAAGTATTGGATTACTATCAAGGGAAAGAATTAAAATTTTAAAAGAACTATGAAAAAACTATATTGGATAATTGGAATTTGTATAGCGTTACTATTTGTTGTTATTATATTCAAATTCTTTAAAGGAGAAGAGCCAACAGAAGTGACTACTGAAAAAGCGGCTAAGCGTAACATCATCGAATCGGTTTCGGCAAATGGTAAAATTCAACCAGAAACTGAACTTAAAATCACATCAGATGTATCTGGTGAAATTGTTGAGATGTTAGTTAAAGAAGGCGATCAAGTAAAAAAAGGTCAGTTATTATGCCGCATTAAGCCTGATATTTATGAAAGTGCCTTAGAGCGAGTAAATGCTACCGTTAATAGTTCAAAAGCAAATGTAAAAACTGCTGCTGCACAATTAGCACAAGCACAAGCAAACTTAGCAAACGCCGAAGCATCTTATGCTCGAAATAAAAAACTATTTGATCAAAACGTAATTTCTCAACAAGAAATGGATGCTTCTAAAGCCTCTTACGATGCTGCTAAAGCAAACGTTGATGGATTAATGGAAAGTATCAAAGCATCTGACTATAATGTAAAAAGCGTTGAAGCATCTTTAAAAGAAGCAAATACTAACTTAGACAAAACATTTATTTACGCGCCTGTTGATGGAACAGTATCAAAATTAAATGTAGAAAAAGGAGAACGTGTTGTTGGTGTTCAAGGCTTACAAGGAACCGAAATTTTACGCTTAGCAAACTTAAATGAAATGGAAGCAAGTGTAGAGGTGAATGAAAATGATATTATTCGTATTCATAAAAACGACACTGCTATTATTGAAGTAGATGCATACATTGGAAAAAAATTCAAAGGCATTGTTACAGAAGTTGCCAACTCAGCAAACACAACAGGTATATCTGTTGATCAAGTAACCAACTTTGTTGTTAAAATAAGAATCATCCGCGAATCATATATGGATTTAGTGAGTGATATTAACCCTGCTCCTTTTCGTCCTGGTATGAGTGCAAGTGTAGAAATTCAAACCATGAGAGCTGCTAATATTATCACTATTCCAATTCAAGGAGTTACCACTCGCAGTTCTGATACAACACAAACAAAACAAAGATTTGAAGGTGAAGAAGACCAGGAAGTTGTTGTAAAAGACGAAAAAGAAGAAAAGTTAAGCAATAAAAAAGTTGAGGAAATTAAAGAATGTGTTTTTGTAAATCGTAATGGTGTAGCTAAAATGATATATGTAACAACTGGTATTCAGGATAACGATTACATTGAAATAAAAACAGGTGTTAATGTTGGAGACGAAATTATTTCTGGACCTTATGGCGCTGTATCAAAAATGCTAAAAGACGGAAAAAAGATAAAAGTAGTTGATAAAGACCAATTGTTTTCTGATAAAAAATAAAAAATTGGCTTACTTACTTCATATAGAGAGTTCATCTACCGTTTGCTCAGTAGCATTATCAAAAGATACTGAATTAATAACTCTTAAAGAGTTAAATAACGGCTACACTCATGCTGAAAATTTACATGTATTTATCCATGATGTGTTACGAGAATCTTCTATAAAAGCTTCCGAGTTAAATGCTATTTCAATAAGCTCTGGCCCGGGTTCATACACAGGTTTACGTATTGGTTTTTCTGCAGCTAAAGGATTAGCCTATGCCCTATCTATTCCATT
>JBBIUW010000341.1:0-3651 GCA_037440045.1 Sphingobacteriaceae bacterium | reverse complement strand
CAAATACGATTGGTCTCCGATGATTAAATGATCTTGAAGGCTTATATCTATAAGTTTTACCGCCTCTTTTATTTTTTTAGTTAAATGAATATCCTCAGCACTTGGTTTTAAATTTCCAGACGGATGATTGTGTGCTAAGATAATAGCACTTGCTAAACATTCAATTGCTGGTTTTAAAATTAAACGAATATCAACCACTGTTCCACTAATACCACCTCTACTTATACATTCTGTTTTAATAACACTGTTGCTTCTGGTCATGTACAAAACCCAAAACTCTTCATGAGGCAAATCAGCTAACTTTGATTTTAAAATGGAATAAGCATTTTTTGAAGAAGTGATTTTAAGCTTTTCCTCTAGTGTTTCATCAGTTCTTCTCCTGCCAATTTCTAAAGCAGCAGCAATAGTTACAGCCTTAGCTTCGCCAACTCCTTTAAATTTTTTTAAATCATTTAGCTGTAGTTTAGCTAATTGATTGATTGAGTTTTTATTTTCTTTTAATATACGTTGGGCTAATTGTACAGCAGTTTCATTCCTGTTTCCAGATCCTAATAAAATTGCTAAAAGTTCAGCGTCAGAAAGAGATTGCCTACCTTTTGTAATGAGTTTTTCTCTTGGGCGGTCATCTTCTGCCCAGGATTTAATGGTGAGGTGTTTATGTTGAGATTCTTCCAATATGTTTTAAAATTAATGCTTTTTAGTAAATTTTAAAACAATACTTTTGTACATCATGTCATTATCTTCATCGTTACAAATATTAAAACATAAAGAATTTAGATACTTTGTGTTGGCTCGCTTCTTTTTAACACTTGCTATTCAAATGCAAATGAGCACCATTAATCTTCAGATATATTATGAATATTCAAAAGAAGAGATTGTTTTGGGAATGATAGGTTTAACAGAAGCCTTACCGTTTATAGCTACTTCTTTTTTCTCAGGACATATTGCAGACATTATAAGTAGAAGGAGAATACTATTAATTGGTTGTGCGGCTTTACTATTGGGTTCGTTGTTTTTATTTGGATTCAGTAATTCATTGTTTGAATGGGTGCAGAGTTTTGGAATGTATGCTTTGTTTGCGGTAGTATTTGTATTTGGTATTATTAGGTCGTTTTTGGCAGTTAGTACACATCCGTTTATGAGTCAAATTATACCTCGAGAATTGTATACGCAATCTGCTACATGGAACAGTACAGCGTGGCACATAGGATCTATTTTAGGGCCTGTACTAGCTGGTGTTTTATACGGTTATAATCACTCGTTTCATGCTAATTGGTGTTATGGAATAACATGTGTTTTATTTGTGTGTGCATTTATTTGTTTTGGTTTAATTAAATCTAAGCCAATGCCTGTAAAATCGAAAGAAGAAACTTTTTTAGAAAGTATGACGGTGGGTGTGAAATTTGTATTTAATAATAAGCTTGTATTAAGCGCACTATCTCTCGATTTATTTGCTGTTTTATTTGGCGGAGCAGTGGCTTTAGTGCCTGCATTTACAGATAAAATTTTACACTTAGGTCCAGAAGCATATGGTTTATTAAGAACAGCACCTGCAGTTGGTGCAGTTTTAATGGCGTTTTATTTAGCTGTAAAACCACCTGCTAAAAATGCGGGCATTAGTTTACTAACAGGAGTTGCAGCTTTTGGTTTATTTACGATTTTCTTTGCCCTATCTGCGAATTATTGGTTAGCCTTTGCAATGTTATTAATGACAGGCGCTTTTGATAATATAAGTGTTGTAGTTAGACATAGTATTTTGCAATTAAGTACACCCGATGAAATGCGAGGTAGAGTAGCGGCTGTAAATAGTATATTTATTGGTAGTAGTAATGAAATTGGTGCATTTGAATCGGGTGTAGCCGCTCGACTTTTAGGTTTAGTACCTTCCATTGCATTTGGGGGAGTAATGACAATATTAGTGGTGTTTGGAGTTCATAAATTAAATCCAGATTTAAAGAAATTAGATATTACTAAATTAGAATAATGGAACACCATTTTAAGGCAGTAAAAGAATTATTAGATGAAAAATATTTTCAGTTTAATAATAAAGACTTTATAGAAACTGATCCTATTTCTATTCCTCATCAATTTTCAAAAAAAGAAGATATTGAGATAGCAGCATTTTTAGTAGCCACTATTGCTTGGGGGCAAAGAGTTTCGATTATTAATAATGGTAATAAATTAATGCGATTAATGAATCATGAACCGCATGATTTTATTTTAAATTTTTCGAAAAAAGATGCTGTTCGGTTTGACGCATTTGTGCATCGAACATTTAATTCAACAGATTGCATTTTCTTTTTAAATTCACTAAAACAAATTTACATAAAGCATAAAGGCTTAGAGCCTGCTTTTTCGGGTGGTATTTCTAAAAACGACAAAGATGTAAAACAAGCCATTACTAATTTTAGAGAACTGTTTTTAAGTATTCCACATGAATCTCGTAGCGATAAACACATCTCTAATCCATCTGCAAAATCAAGTGCTAAGCGATTGTGTATGTTTTTAAGATGGATGGTAAGAAAAGATAAACATGGAGTTGATTTTGGTATTTGGAAAACATTAACTGCTTCGCAATTATGTTTGCCTTTGGATGTTCACACAGGAAACGTAAGTCGTAAATTAGGGTTGCTTCAACGTACTCAAAACGATTGGCAAGCTGTTGAAGAGATTACTGAAGTATTGAGAACGTTCGATAAAAAAGATCCAATCAAATACGATTTTTCTTTATTTGGTTTAGGCGCTTTTGAAGGATTTAAATAGATACTATTTTTTATTTTCAAAAATAATAAACTCCACTCTACGATTTTGCTCATGTTCAGTATCCGAACATTCTACACCTTCCGAACATTTATTTAAAACAAATTCTTCACCTTTCCCACTAACTTGTTCTATTTGTTTTTTATTTAAACCTTTGCTTATTAAATAGTCTTTTACATGTTGTGCACGGTTTTTAGATAATGGTAAGTTATAAGCTTCTGATCCTCTGCTATCTGCAAAACCATAAATTAAAATAGATAGCTCAGGATGTTTTAAAAGTACGTTGATGTTACTTTCTAAGACGGCTACAGCATCTTCTCTAATGTTAGCTTTGTTTAAGCTAAAATAAACTGGCGTTAAATTTAATCCAAGGGCTTCTAATTTAGCTTTATTTAAATAAGGTAACATTAATTTATCATCGTAAGGATTTTTTCCAATCTCATCTTCTTTTGTAACTAAAATTTCATCTTTAGGTTTTTGATATTTAATGACATTACATAAAACAATTGGTTCAATACAAGTGTCACAACCAGCAATTACTTTTACTGAAACAGAATCGCCAGTTTCTGTATTGGAAATGGTTTGTGTAATTTGGGAAGTACCATCATTTAATTTAGTTTGGTTAAACATCCATTGATAAGCAATAGGATTAATCGTATTAGGAAGGCTTGCATCAAATTGCATTAATAGGGCCTCTTTATTAATAAATTTAGAATTTAAAGTTAGAAACGAGCTCGTTTTTTCTGAACACTCTTTGTTAAACTTGTCTAAGTATGTGATTTTATATAAATCCATATCGCCATACCCTTGTTTTCTGTAGGAAGAAAAATAACTGCTATTTGTGCTTTCAGACTGAATAAAGAAAATATCATGTCCAGTAGAATTAATAGG
>JBBIUW010000340.1:0-3651 GCA_037440045.1 Sphingobacteriaceae bacterium | reverse complement strand
GCAAACTACTGAAGAAATGTTTCAGTTTATTTTTTCTTATTTGCCTTATCAACCTGGTGATGAGAAAATTGATTTAAGTAAATAATAATAACGCCCCGCAAATTTCGCAGATGTCCGCGGATATATTGTAATTAAAAATCTGCGTATATTAGCGTTATCTGCGGGAATTAAAAATATGACACCAAAACTTTACATAGTACCTACACCAATAGGTAATTTAGAAGACATGACATTTAGAGCCATTAAGGTTTTAAATTCAGTTGATTTGATTTTAGCCGAAGATACACGTAATACGATTCATTTACTACGTCATTTTCAAATTGAGAAACCATTGCGTTCTTATCATGCGCACAACGAACATAAAACGGTTGAGCAAATTGTGGAGATGATTGAATCTAATAAATCAGTGGCTTTAGTTTCAGACGCAGGTACACCAGCTATTTCGGATCCTGGTTTTTTATTGGTGCGTGAATGTATTAAGCACGGTGTGGCGGTTGAAACATTACCGGGTGCTACGGCATTTGTTCCTGCATTGGTAAATAGCGGATTGCCTTGTGATAGTTTTGTGTTTTATGGTTTCTTGCCTCAAAAAAAAGGAAGACATACCAAACTACTTTCTTTAAAAGAAGAAACACGCACCATGGTGTTTTATGAATCACCATTTCGTTTAGTGAAATTACTAGAAGAGTTTAAGGAATATTTAAGTGGCGACAGACAAGTTTCTGTATCAAGAGAATTATCAAAGATGTTTGAGGAGAATGCACGAGGAACAGTTGATGAACTCATTGCACACTTTAAAGCTAAAACTGTAAAAGGAGAAATTGTTGTTGTTTTAGCAGGGAAAGAGGATTAGTTTTATTGTTAGGATGTTTAAAATTCTTTCTATAATAACTTTTTGTTTTGTATTGTCAGGTTGTGCTGTACGTTCGGTGTATGTTCCCACAAGTCAAAACGTAGTATTATTTGATGATAAAAAACAAATTCAAACGAATGCTTATGTTGGTAGCAATCATATAGAACTTCAAGCATCTCATAATCCTGTAAATCATTTTATAGCAGGTTTAAATGTTAACTATGGTACAGGTTTATCTTCTTATGAAGGAATGTTAGGGTTTTATGGATACTCTAAGAATAATGCTAAATGGAGAACTGAACTTATTGCCGGCGGAGGATACAACACTAATTTTTTTCAACAAAATAATGCATGGATGGCGGCGGTGAAAAATGAGAATATAAATTATGAAACTTATTCTATTTATAATAAATACTTTTTACAGCCATCAGTAGGATATTTTTCTAGAATAGATATGTATAAATTATCTTATTCATTTGCTTTTTCTTGTAGAGCGTCATATTTAGATTTTAAAAGGTACGTTTATAAAGAAACGGATAAAGACAGTTTATCTGTTAATAGCCCTAATCCATATATAGTGAATAGAGATTATAAAAATAAAGGCATAGTTATTTTAGAGCCATGTTTCGTTAATAAAGTTGGACTTAAAAATGTGTTTGCAGTTATTCAGGGGCAATTTATAATACCAATGTATAGCGATATTGATTTGCATTATGCTAATTTTAGTCCAGTATTTTTAATGAGTTTTGGATTGCAATATAATTTTGTGTTTAAAAAACAAAAAGAAAAAAAACCATGAGGCTAATTATTTTTGTTTTAAGTGTATTGTTATTAACCTCTTGTTTTTTTCTTGGCCCAACTCCTAGAAAAAGATTGAAACATGCAGAGTCTATAAAACCCATTGATGTTGTTATTGTACCAGGATTGCCTTTATATCATGGCAAAATAGATACTCTATTAAAGTCGAGAATATTGTGGTCACATTATTTATACAAAAAAGGGATTGTAAAAAACATTTTATATTCTGGCAATGCTGTTTATACACGATGGATTGAGGGATCATCAATGGCTTTATTTGCGAATCAATTAGGTATTAATAATGAACATATCTTAATTGATACCATTGCAGAGCATAGTACAGAGAACTTATTTTACGGATATCACCAAGCAAAACAAATGGGTTACAAAACAATAGCCATTGCAACAGATCCTTTTCAATGCGCAATGCTGCATAAATTTGCTAAGAAAAATTTTAATGAAAATATCTATTTTATCCCTATTGTGTATGATAGTATTAAGTCTATGATGGGAATTAATTCTGAGATTGACACAACTTTAACTGTAAAGAAAAATTTTGTTCCAATAACAGAACGAATGAATTATAAAAACAGACTTAAAGGAACGGCTGGAAAAAATATTAATAAAAAGACTAATTAAAATCAACCTTACTTAAGTTTTCTTTAAACTCATTAATTTGTTTTGTTACCGAATTAAAAAAACGTTGTCTTTCTACTATTCCAGCTCCGCTTAATAAAGATGATTTAGATTGTATGTTTTGAATCCACTCAAGATTTTCCTCGCAAAACGCACTTTCAGTTGTACTCATAAAATTTATGGCATTAAACTGCTGATACGAAATTTTTTGACTATCCATAATAGCCAGTAAATTGGAGGTGTTAATATTGACGTCTATTTTATAAAATAAAAATGGCACATTTATTTTTTTATCGTGATTATAAGCTTTATTGTTTTCTTCTGCCATTTGTTTTATTTGCTGTATCATTTCGGATATCTCTTTCAAAACTGACTCTACTTCTGATTGTTTTGAAAAATCTCCTGTTTCTATACAAAAGTTTAATTGCGATAAAATACTTTGTATAGTTTGTGGGGTCCATATTTCTGTGCTTGGAACGCAGCAATAGTTTTCGTAAGCCTTTTTTGCGTGCTTAGTAATATTAACGTCTATTTCCACTTCATTAAACACTCGCTTCGCATAGTAAGGATTGTTTAATAAATATTTTCCCCAATAAAATAATCTAAAATTTAAGAGCTTTGGATAATTGTAACAATGATAAATAGGTACTTCTGGAGCAACATGTAATAAATGAGCATTTTTTTGATTTGCTAAATCTTGCAATAAACTTGATATTGTTTGAAAAAAATGTTTGGAGTCTACTTGCTTACTTTTAAATGGTACATATCCAAATACCACATTTGAAAATTGAGTGGATTGTGCTGGTGTTAAATTAATGCCGTAGGCTTTTGATAGAGCGCAAGCTTCGGAGTAGGTAATTGGTGTTTTGCCGTTAATGCGCCTGCTGGCTGCATCTTTGTTTATTTTTAGTGTTTTTATTAATGCCTGATTTAATGTGAGGTGATTAGGCAAGGCTTTTTCTATAGATGCTAAAAATAGTTTTAAATTTTTCATATAAAAAATGATATGATTTTTATGATAAATTAAATATACGATAAAAAATCATACATTAATATCAAATTATGATATTATTAAAATATTATATATGTATAATGATAATTATTTGTTGTAAAATTATTTTTATCGCATTATTTGCGTAAATGATTGTGCCTTTTGCTTTGTCTTGAAATAATTTTGAATCAAGAATTATAGCATATGAAAACATTTACTCTATCACTCGTATTTACATTTTATGTTTGTATCAGTAACGCACAACAGGTTTTAAATATTGCAATACCAAGTAATAACTCTGTGCCAGTTCAAACAATTACTGTACAAGAACAGTTAAGGCCTGTTTATTTTAATTTTCACTTTAGGAAATTAA
>JBBIUW010000339.1:0-3668 GCA_037440045.1 Sphingobacteriaceae bacterium | reverse complement strand
AAACGCATCCTAGCTGAATTATATGTTGCTCAACCATTTGGGAAGAAGTTATACTTTATTATGGAAAACGTAGCCTCAATGCGAAATACGGACCGAGACAAAATAACGGAAGAGTTAAGTGCAATATTTGATAATGTGCAATTAATTAAGATTGATTCAGCCTTGGTTGCACCAGCTCATAGACGCAGATACTATTGGACGAACATACCAAATATAAGTGCACCAAAACCAACTGATATTAAGTACCAAGATATTGTTGAAAATGGCTATGTAGACCGTAATAAGGCTAATGTATTATTATCTTCAAATGTTACCCTTACCAAGGGAATCAATAGATACTACAAAATGAATATGGGAAATATCATCTTTAAGCACAAATCATTTGCACACCTACCAGAAGAAGAAAAACTATTGCTCTATCCAAATATACTAAGTGAATCGGGCTATGAAGGCAAATCCAAATCAATATTAAACGAATATGCCTATCCTAATAATTGTTACCGCCACCCTAGTATAGTTGAATACAGCAGACTTATGACAATCCCAGACAGTTATGTAAATGATGTTCCAAACGTTAGCCGAACTGAAAAACAAAAGTTAATCGGTCTAGCTTTTACCGTTGATGTGGTGGCTCACTTATTGAAATCATTAAATGATATTAAATAATGCTAGTAATAATGGTTTTGAAAAAATAAAGTTAGTGACGCAACTTGACTCTATCAGTGGATATTCGTATCTTTGCTGACAGAAAGGGGTTACACTCGTCAACCTAGTCTTTGAATAGATACCATTCCGCAAGATTTTATTAGAAATAAATCATATAAACCATTTACTTACAATGGTTATGACCTTATATTTTAATAAATCTTGATGGTCATTTTCAGATTGTTTTGAAGTTTCCATGATTTAGTATTAAGCCATTCAATAAAATGGTTTATCTGGTTGCAAGTGGGGTCATGTCCACTTGCATCGTCACCAGATTTAAAAAAAAGACGAGAAAACATAACATGAATGACGAATAAAATGGCACATGCAAATCAAAACAACACCAGAGATACTCCAATTGGTAACATCACTTCCTAATAAAGATTCGCTTCTTTATTTTACACATCTAATCCTTAACCGTAATACCAACAAAGATGTTTATTTAAGCAGTCAAGCTTTTAAGAAAACATTCGGTGACAGGAATTATACATCAATACGAAACCAATTAGTAGAGCTTGGTATTATTGAAGTGTTAACAAACTATCGTTATAAGGAATATTCATACAAAACATATAAGTTATTATTACCACACACGAAAAAGAACGTAATTAACTACAAAATAACCGACACCAAACTTATTAAACGTGTAGAATATATCATAGAAAATAACTACGCTAAGCTAAAACCATATATTAAACATGTATTGCATAACATTGAAACCTTGGTAATAACACCAGAGTTACTTTCTGAATTAAAGAAAGATGGTAAACATGTTGACGATGAATTTTTTTTCACCAATAATAATGATTTTAAGCCAAGGATAAATCAATCGAAATCTGGTCGTGTCCATCATACATTAACCAACCTACCAAAAAAGTATCGAACTAAACTAACCAGCACACAGGGCAACTTGGTTGAAATTGATGCCAAGAACGCACAGTTGATATTTCTTAGCCAATTATGCCCAAATGATTCAGCATTTAATGTCGATGTATTTGGTGGTTTGTTTTATGACAAGTTATCTAAGAGGATGGGCGTTGATATATCAGCACAAGTGGGTAAAGATATATTTAAAAAAGCCTTTTTTAAAACAATTCTTTGTAATGAAAATAAGGCTGTAATTGCAAATAACAAATACACCAATGCTTTTAAAACACTTTATCCTGTAATGTTCGATTATCTAGTCTACCTTAATCAAGATAGTACCAAAGCCCATAAGCTTCAAGAATTGGAAGCCGAATTTTTCATTACCAATATCCTTAAAGACTTGGTTAATATGAAACTATTTGCTATTCCGATACATGATGCGGTTATTGTTCTGGAAAAAGATGTTAATGCCGTTATATCAGTCATTAACAACCATTCTATGGCTTTCTTCAATAAGCAAATAACTACTTCTATTAGCAATTACACTTTTTGCTCTACACCTTCTAATTCTGCACTACTTATTAAAAAAGATAAAGAAGAAAGAAGAACAGAGAACAAGAGCAACAACAAGTGTATATGTAGTGCAAATGACCAAGGTGTAGAGCAAAATAAAAATAAGCTAAGAAACCAAGAAACTATTGAAAAAATTGTAATAGCTATATTAAAATTAAAAGAAGAAGGTCTTAAGACAACCACTAGAAACATACAAGCTAAATCTGGCGTATCAATGGCTTCAGTAAATAAACATTATAAGGTAATATTAGCTGATTTAAACGATAAAGAAATCGAAATGATGCCAGAATCAATACAGGGAAACGCATGTGAATTAGATGTGCCTAATGAGGTTACAATAGTCATTAGCAAATCACAAACAAATGTAATAATGAATGAATTTCAGATATTATGTGATACCTATAATTTTCCGATAGATGTAGCAGAAATTTACATCAACCATATTAATAATAATGGCTTTGAATCTATTGATGAAATGATTGATGAAGTTAATAGTAACCCAATACTTAAACTCATAATAAATACAAAACAAATAGCATAACCATAATAAATAAATACAGGGCCCTAGTCGTTATTTTAATGTCTGGGGCTCGCCCCGTATATCTTTAGCCTTTGCAATTCAAATCGCTAGACCGTTTCCTTTCTTATATACTAGGCTTATGACAGGCTTATATTTAGAGCATAAATATGCAATTGAATTTCCAGATAATTTGAAATAAAAAAAATTAAAAGCCCATGGCAAAAAAAATATTTTTCTAAATTTTTTGATTTAAAATATAGAGCACCTTATAACCAAACTATGGTTCTTTTTGGTTCCGTTTCGTACTAAGAAAATCAACTCTCTGCTCTATTGATTAATTTTTGATTACCAAGAAAATCAAGCCTTTAGCTGTTGTAAACATAAAGGCTTAAACAAACACTCATAAACTTTTAATAAAACTCACGAAAACATCTTTTATTTGCTCCCAGTGGACTATTTATTAGTATGAAAACAACCACCATCATTTTAAGTGCTAAGCAAGTTGATATGCTCTTAAACAACTTACCGCAAGGTCATCAAATAAGAGTTAAAGCAGAAGACTTAAATAAAATTATTGACCGAGCTAAAAAAGCTAGTAAATAAAAAAGCACCGTATTTGAAACGATGCTTTTTGTGATTTAAAATATTAAATCTAAATATCATATTGATATTGATAGATTGTCATTTAGATTGTAAATTGCTAATATCCTTGCACTCCTTTACCATCACACATAGGACAAGTACGTCCCGATTCATCAGTAAGATGACTAGTATTCTTTTCAATGCCAGTCCCCTTACACATTGAACAAACATTACTATCATAGACTTTACCGTCACCTGTTTCATTAATGAGATTATTCATTTGCCGTGTATGTTTCATCCCACAAGATTTACTACAAATGAAACATTGATAAGGTTCCTCGCAAAGTCTCCAAACACCATTAGAAACTTCCTCATATCCCTTACCCGTAAATGTCCTATTACAAACAGTACAAGTATTTTC
>JBBIUW010000338.1:0-3681 GCA_037440045.1 Sphingobacteriaceae bacterium | reverse complement strand
AACAGTTGGGGATGGTGCTGTTTCAGCTATGTCACTGGCTCGTTGGGATGGAACAAATTGGTGTTCTTCAAAAGATTTATATCAATACGGAGGTACTATCATAGATGTTGAGTCATACAATAATCATTTAATTATTGGCGGCAGTTTTGTTGAAATTAACGGAGATATGAGTTTGCGTCAACTTGCAAGGCTTAAATGCGATGATTTATGTAGCGATACTTGTAATTACGAAACTTTACAGCCAACCGCAACTGATTTTTCTATTTATCCAAATCCTAGTGATGGCATTTTAAATATTTCAGCAAATGGAACTATTCCAAACGAAACTCAAATCAGTATCTATAATACTTTAGGACAAATAGTTATTAATATGTCATTTGCAAACCAAATAGATATTTCCAATCTATCATCAGGCTTGTATTATTTAACCATTCAAAATAATACACAAAAGAAAACAATAAAAATAATTAAACAATAATCTTAAAAAAACACCAATATGAATAACGAACAACGTATAGCAGAAATAGATAAAATAAATATCGAAATAGGAAAGATTTCTCCCGACTGGGTATTTCTCGATTTGAAAATTAAAACTAAAACTTTTACTGATAGCAATGATGAAATTGCTACACATAAATCATGGAATGAGTTAGATAATCAATTACATGATTTGCACAAAAAAAGAAGGAGTTTACAGACAGAATATTACGTCGATTTTTTCAATGACCAAGATATATTAGTAACAGCGTTAATTCTATTAAATAGAAAAGTAGAAATTAACACTCACAAAAATGGGTGGAATGAATCCATGAAAAATCCTGAAATGAGAGAATTATTGTTTGATATTCATAAACAACTTCTAAATACGACAAGAAAGCCAGGTATAAATAATATCATTTCAAATTAAATTTTTCATACCAAAATAAAATCGTTCCAGTCAATAAACAAAGCGCCTCCGAATAAATCGAGGCGTTTTTTTATTCACTTTCACTCAAAATAAGGTCACAACTGAACCCACTGATCCATCAGAAACAAAAACAATATCAACTTCACAACAGAGTTATGATAATTTAATTCAACACTTTCAAAAAATGATTTTGATATTACAAAGTGTACCAGCTTACAATCCAAATGAAACCGCTATTAAAATAGTAACGCTTCAAACTCAATTAACCAATTTAACCAACTTGAATAATGCTGCTAATACAAGCTATGCTACTTTAAAAAATGCTCGTATTCAACGTAATCTATTCTTTTATGCAAAAGATACTGGCGCATTAGATATTGTAAAACAAGTTAAGGCTTATGTTAAAAGTGTTTATGGTGCTTCTAGTCAACAATACGCTGCCGTTAATGCAATCAAGTTTACGAGGGTCATTCCTAAAAAGTCAGCTCAATAAATCGGTCACTGAAATGGTTACTGAGCCTGTCGAAGTAGTCGCAATGCAGAAAATCCAACCTAAAAAAGTTGGATTTTTTTATGATATTATTTTTTTATAAATTAAATATGGGCGTTCCTGCAAATTTCAATTAAAATTTGCAGTCGGGCTTTCCCTTACAAGTCCTCGTTCCGTTAACACTTCACTGTGGGCTTTTCAGTTCAATCCCTTACGCATACAATACAAAAAAACTTTTTTAAAATACTCACCATGTTTCTTATAATTCAAAGATATTCAACAAAATCTCATAGCTAATCAACTTCAAATCTTTACATTTTAATAAAACTACCCTCATTCCCGAAATTATGTCAGGGATTGTTTTGTATTCTTTTCATCTATTCGTTTGAACTTCCTTGCGTATTATCTATAGTTGTAATCGATTCGTGTGTTTTAACAATCGTGTTATATATTTTAACAAGCTACTCGTTTATAATCGTTGTCGATTTTTTTGTAAAACAACATTTCTACATTTTTCTTCAATTCTACATGACAATATTTCAGAATGCAAATATTATTCTTACAATCTATTCGCTTGTAAGCGTTGTCGATTCATTTGAACTCATAAACTACTCGCCTGTTCTTACAGTCGATGTAATTTTAGTTAATACATATCTATTATTATCGTTTCGACCTAACCGCATAATTTTTGTTTCTGCGTTTTAATTTTTAGCGACTGCAATATGTTATCTCTCAACTTACAACCCATTTTTAAAGCTCGAGGTATTGATAAACCCTTCTCTTACCTCACAAGTGCGGGCTTCCCTTCGTATACTGCTCATAACCTTCTTAATGCTAAGACAGTTACATTTAGGTTAAGTCACATCGACAAGCTTTGTTCCTTACTCAACTGTACACCAAACGACTTACTCGTTTGGACTCCTAACCGTAATGAGAAATTAGCAGAGACCCATCCTATTACTAGGTTAAAGAAACAAAATACTGACCTAAACTGGCAAGACACAATTAAGACAATTCCCTTAGACCAGTTAAGTGAAATCGTTAAAATCATCAACGGACACAAAAACAGTAAGTAGACCTAAGTTTATTTGCTCCCCTAATTTTCCAAGCCCATTTGCAAAACGCACAAATCAGCCCTGCAATCCTAATTTTGCAAAAAAGCTTGTAAACTTTGCTTACGCTCTGGCAATTTTCACAAATTGCTTTGGGTGGCATTCGGTTTCAGTCAGACATATGGTTTCGTAATTAGTAACACATTGTTGTATAGGTACTGTTCTCACTATATGCGGCTGGCATCAGGTAACAGCACCTAAAACTTATGCGGGCGACATCAAAGCATTTGCAAACAAAGCCCCTTCGGGAAAGAAATTTATTTTTGCTTTGCAAATGGCAACAAACATAGTATCTTTAAACAAACATTCGGTTAGACTAGTGTTTCAAAACCGCACAAGTTCTAGCTGCAAACCGTTAGCTGTAATGTGTAGACAACCAATATGTACAGACAAATATTAATCATACTTGCAATTTTTGTGTCGACAAAAATGAGTTCCCAAAATGACTCTGTGCGACAAGAGCAATATAATCAAGAACAGCAGACCTCAAAAGAATTGCAAGACAAGTATAATGACATCATTGCTTACTTAACAAAAAGTAAAAATAAAAACGCATTGACATACAAGAAAATGCTAATCGAATCCCAGACGCATTGGGAAAAGTATGTCGCAAATTATTGCACGTTAGACGCGATGCCTGCAAATGAGACTCCGAGAGGCTCAGACTCTTTTTACCGTGAATGCAAAATAGACAAGGCAAAACAAAGACTAACAGAGCTAAATCAACAATACGCAGACATAAAATCTACACTTGGTGACTAAAAACACACTACAGCTAACACACAATTCGCTCAAGCGTGGCAGAAATCAAAGGCATTTGCAAAAAATTTCGGCAGACAATTTTTCATTTTGCAAATGCTACTATAACATAGTATCTTTAAACCAAGCATTCGTTAGACGGTGTTTCAAACACGCCTGACGCAAATTGCGAAAACGTTGAGCGGTAATTGGCTTTCGGCATTGTTATTACCATTTTTATCACGAGACGTAAGCTAGACGTAAGCTGCGATTGAATTCAGGAAGTTTAAAGGAAAAGTTTTTTAGTGAGGGTGCTTTTATTTTTTTAAGGCTTCGTTACATGACTTTGTAAAAGTTGTTTTGTGTAACAAAACTAAGTAATGAATGGTACGAGCGTTGAAAGTTCACTTTCATAAGTAAGTAACATTTTAATT
>JBBIUW010000337.1:0-3685 GCA_037440045.1 Sphingobacteriaceae bacterium | reverse complement strand
CCTTGTTTGATACCAATTTCAGCACTCCATCCTCTTTCTGGTTGAATTGATGCATTTGGATAAATTTTCAATGCGCTTACACTTGTACTTACATATTTTTCGGCAATGGTTGGGAAACGATATCCTTGCCCAAATGATGCTCTTAAGAAAGTATATTCAAATAGATGGTAATTTAAACCAGCTCTAAATACAGGTTGAAATGGAAGGTTATTTATTTTTTTAGAGATGTAACCTCTGGTAAAAGAGGTGTCTATACTGTTATATTCTCCCCTTAATCCGATAGAGGTAGTTAATCGTTTATATTTATAATCAAATTGAGCATAGCCAGCATAATTTTTTCCAGTATGTCGGCCATACAATGAATCCGCGATAACTTGTTGTTCCATATAAACAACGCCATAAGTCATTGTAAAATTATTTTTGAAACGTTTTTGATATTGAAATTCGTTGTAATACAATTCAGCTCTTGACCCTTGGTTTTTATCATTAGTATTGTTAGTTAAATAATAACGTGAACGAAGACTGAATTTTGCTCCTTTTTTTGTGTAATAGTTAATAAAAGGGTCAACATTTACGCGTTGATTTGAAAAACGTTGAATATTTAAACCTTGAGGAAAGTATACTGAATCGGCATTTTGCCACAAGAAAAACAAACCACCTCTGGTTTCCATCATATTGGTATTTAAACCAATTGATAAACCTTGAATTTTTTTGAAATTGTAGCGAAGGTTTACATTAAAACGTCCACGTTTTTCCGTTTCTAAATAACGATAACCTTCATCATTAAACATATGACCTCCTAGAACTAAATCAAGTTGTCCTAGTTTTTCGGAATGCGAAAAATTAACCCCGCTTTGAGTTTGACTCGTTCCTTTCCACCATTTATAACTTGCATTTTTAGGTGAATCATAAGTAGCACCAAATAAAGATACGGTAGTTTGTGGTTTATCTTTAGCGTAGGCTGTTCGCATATTAATAACTCCATTCATGGCAGATGAACCAAACAACGCAGATGCAGCTCCTTTAATTACTTCTACTTGTTCTAAGTTTTCTAAAGGCAAATAGTTCCATTTAATATCGGCAGCATCGGCACTAATCATTGGCATTTCATCTACCAACATGAGTACACGAGTTCCAGCACCGTAACTATATCCGCTACCTCCTCTAATACTGGCTTGTCCATCAGATACAACAACGCCTGGTACTTGGTTCATAATTATATCTAAACTCTGAGTGGCTTTATTTTCTATTAATGTAGGTTTTATTACCTCCATACTCACCGTTACGTCTGATAACTTTTGTTCAAAACGTCCTGCCGAAATAACCACCTCGTCTAACAACTGATTTCCATTATCTAAAACGATGTTGATGAGTGTAGTGTCATTTGCTTTTATAGTAATGTTTTCTGAGTATTTTTTGTAGCCCACCAATTCACATTCTAATACATGCGCCCCTTCAGTGGTTGTTATATAAAACACACCATCCATATCGGCCGATACCCCTTTTGTTTTATCTAATACAACAACAGCCCCAGGTAAACTTTCGTTATTTGATTTATCTTTAACTACCCCTTTAACTACTCCTAAAGTTTGAGCATAAATTTCACATGTATAAAAAAAGACCCCTGTTAAAATATATTTGATGTTCCTAATCATTATCTACTTATTTTTGCGAACACAATATAATAATTTACTATTATTTAACAAATGACATCGGTCGATTTAACATACCAAATAGGATTAACTTTATTAAATGGAGTAGGCGATGTATTGGCTAAAAATTTAGTAGCTTATTGTGGTAGTGCAGAGCAGGTTTTTAAAACTAATAAAGCACAGTTAGAAAAAATACCAGGTATTGGCACTTATACTGCTAATGCTATCGTTAGTAGTAAATCTGTTTTACTAAGAGCTGAACAAGAAATTAATTTTATACAAGATAAAAAAATAACACCTCTCTTTTTTACAGATAAAGATTTTCCTCAGCGGTTAAAAAATTGTAACGATAGCCCAGTTATGCTTTATTATAAAGGCAATGCTAATTTAAATGCAGATAAAATTGTAGCAGTTGTTGGAACAAGAACACCATCGGTTTACGGAAAACAAATGACCGAAAAATTAATAGAAGATTTAACAGAAAGCGGGTGTTTAGTAGTAAGTGGATTAGCTTATGGTATTGATATCACTGCTCATAAAGCATCTCTTGATAATAAATTAAATACCGTTGGTGTTTTAGCGCATGGGTTGGATAGAGTGTATCCTTCTGTTCATTCCTCATATGCTGAAAAAATGATAGCGCAAGGAGGTTTACTAACAGAATTTATAAGCGAAACAAATCCTGATAAAGAAAACTTTCCTAAACGTAACAGAATTGTTGCAGGAATGTGTGATGCATTGGTTGTTGTTGAATCTAAAAGAGGTGGAGGTAGCTTAATTACTGCAACAATTGCTAATTCATATAACAAAGATATTTTTGCTTATCCAGGTAAAGCAAATGATATATTAAGCGAAGGGTGTAATGGTTTAATTAAATCAAATCGTGCAAACCTAATGGAAAGTGCCGCTGATTTGATGTATATTATGAATTGGAATAATGAAGCAAAGAAGAAGAAAACGAATCAAATTCCTTTACCTGTAAATTTATCGCAAGATGAGCAAACGATTGTAAATGTTTTTAAAACTAAAAATCAATTGCATGTTGATGAAATATGTTACGCTACTAATTTTTCAATCAGCAAAACATCCACACACTTGTTGCAATTAGAATTTTCAAATGTTATTAAGTCTCTTCCAGGGAAAATGTATCAATTAAATTGTTAAACAAATAGTTGTTAACCCCTTTATTTATTGGCTTTTTAAGCAAACAAAAAAAATTAATACCTTGTTGTATTACTTATTAAAACAATGTAACTTTACTTAAAATTAAAAATTATGCAAACTACAAAAGTTGATGTGCTAGTTATTGGAGCTGGTCCTGCGGGTTCAATAGCATCTAGTATTATTAATAAAGCTGGATATAAGGTAAAAGTTGTGGAAAAAGAAAAGTTTCCGCGTTTTGTAATTGGCGAAAGTTTATTGCCAAGAGTGATGGATCATTTGGAAGAGGCAGGACTTTTAGAAGCCGTTAAAAAAGCAGGGTTTCAGGAAAAATTTGGTGCTAAGTTTGTTCGTGGAAACGAAGTATGCGATTTTAATTTTTCAGATCAATTTAGTAAAGGCTGGAATTGGACTTGGCAAGTACCTCGTGGACAATTTGATAAAATTTTATCTGAAACGGCAGCATCTATGGGCGTTGATGTAGAACATGAAATGTCTGTAAAAGATATTAAATTTCATGGTACCGATTCAGTAACTACAGTTGTAGATAAAAATGGTAATGAACAATTAATTGAAGCAAAATTTATTGTTGATGCGAGCGGTTATGGACGAGTTATTCCACGTATGTTTGGATTAGATAAACCATCTAATTTTGAACCTCGTAAAACACATTTCACTCACTTTAAAGATTTAAAACGCCCCGAAGGAATTGATGGAAATCGTATAACAGTTGTAGTACATCAACAACGTACTTGGATTTGGATTATACCATTTTCCAATGGCATAACGTCAGTTGGTTTTGTTGCTGATCCGGAATTTTTCAAGGATTATCCAGAAAATCCAGTTGAGAGAATGAGAGGTATCATTGCATC
>JBBIUW010000336.1:0-3695 GCA_037440045.1 Sphingobacteriaceae bacterium | reverse complement strand
GTCGCCATGTGCCTGATGCGCAGGCCATGCAGATAAAGGAATATGAAGTGTTTGTGGGTTTTGAGGATTTCCTGGTGGGATATGACAAATTGTAATAGTGCGAGTTGATGATGGGTCAATTGTTGGAGTTGTTACAGAAGTTGTATTTGTTTCAACAACATACATCACATTTTCTGATTTAGTTGAAGTTCCATCAACATTTGTAGCTTTTACAACTAATGTATTTTGCCCTTGATTTAATGTCGCTGAAAAATCACCTTGAGATGATGCAAAATTATAAGATGTAATTTGATTACCATTTAATGTCACTACTATTTGATTTTGAGTAACGTTCAATGCATTAAATTTAAAATTATAATTAGAAACATTTACTGTTGGGTTTCCAACTGGATTTAAAATAGTAACAGTTGGTGGTCTAGCTATTGTTCTTTGTTTATTAGTAACTACAGCAGTTTTAATATCTGAGCCATCATTATTAGTAGCCGTAATTTCTAAAATATTAGCTCCTAAATTTAAAGTAGTATTATAACTAAAGTTTAATCCATCAAATGTATAGTTTGAAATTAATACTCCATTAAACTTAACTACTAAATTCCCTGCATTTACCATATTGGTAATTGAAGCTGAATAAATATAACTAGGAGCTTGCGTTGAAGCAGATAAATTAAGAGGATTACTAAATGTAATAATTGGAGGGTGTTTTACATCTACATGAGGTGTATAATTTACATTTACGGTTTTAGAATCTACTCCAAAAGAATTTGTTCCTTTTACTATAACAGTATTATTACCAACGATTAAATTAGTTTGAAAAAATACTTCTTTCGTAACAGTATTATAGGTAAAGTTTGATTGAGGCACTCCATTAAATAAAAGCTCAATATCTGCCTGAGAATTTACATTTAATACTGATAATGTAAAATTATATAATAAATTATCAGTTGCATTCATTTGATATTGAGGGCTTACTAAACTTACTACTGGAGGATTGCCAGAAGCAGCCTTCATTTTGTAATTAACGATTCCTATTTTCAAATCTGAACCATCGTTATTAGTTGCTGAAACTTCAAACGTATTATTCCCTTGTAATAAAGTTGCTGGAAAATTAATATTAAATCCGTCGTAAGTATAATTAGTAACCGCTAAACCATTGTATTTAACAACAATACCAGATGTATTTGGCATATTAGTTACGGTTGCCTTAAATACATAACTTGACGATGTTACATTAGAAGGACTAACTGCAGGATTAGTAATTGTAACAACAGGAGGTAATTTTAAATTAGCGTGTGGGGTGTAATTCACATGCACTATTTTAGAATCAGTTCCAAATGAATTTGTTCCTTTTACTGAAACAGTGTTATCACCTACAATTAAATTAGTTTGAAAGAACACTTCTTTTGTAACTGTATTATAGGTAAAATTTGACTGTGCCACACCGTTGAATAATAATTCAATATCAGCCTGAGAATTCACATTTAAAACAGATAATTTAAAATTATACAATAAATTATCAGTAGCATTCATTTGAAATTGAGGGCTCACTAAGCTCACAACTGGAGGATTTCCAGGTGCTACTCTAGGCTTATAATTAACAATAACATTTTTTGTATCAGAGCCATCATTATTAGTTGCGGTTATTTCTAATAAATTATTTCCGTTTACTAAAAGTGCTGGATAAACTAATAACGGAGGATTAAAAGTGTAGTTTGTAATAATCGTACCGTTATATTTAACTATCATTTGGGAACTAGAAGTTATGTACTTCACATCGGCCTTAAACATATAATTAGCTTGAGTAAATGAAGCGGGAGAGACTACAGGATTTGTAAATGTAATAAAAGGAGGATGCTTAACTGTTTCAAATGGCATATAATTAACATGAACAGTTTTAGAGTCAACTCCAAATGCATTAGTTCCTTTTACAATAAGGGTATTATCGCCCACATTTAAATTAGATGAAAAATCTACTTGTTTAGATACAGTATTGTATGTAAAATTAGGGTTTACATTTCCATTAAACGTTAATACAATATCATTTTTAGAAGCAATATTTAAAACTGATAATTTAAAATTATACAATAAATTATTAGTTGAATTCATCTCTAGTGCTGGATTAATAAGCGAAACAATTGGTGGTGGACCACTTACTTTATTTTCTTTGTAAATAACACTAGTTTCTTTAGTATCTTCTCCTACTGCATTACTAGCAGTAATACTAATGCTATTTGAACCAATATTTAAATTGGCTGTAAAAGAAACTATTTTGGTTGAAGGATTATAAGTAAAAGGCGTAGACATTCCGTTGTAATAAACAGAAACACTATTTTGACTAACAACATTTAGTACTTGTGCATTTACAACATACGAAGGAGATGTTGATACATAACTCGGTTGTGGTGGATTGATATATGTAACAACTGGAGGTTGTCCTACTTGTTTTGGAGTAGTATAACTAATTGAACAATTCTTTAAATCGTTTCCAAAATTATTAAATGCACTTACTTCTATAGTATTAACACCTTCATTTAGATTCAACGTCAAATCAAGTTGCCCTGTTGATGTATTGAATCCAAAATTAGTAACAACATAATTATTAATTTTTAATGCTACATTACTCTTTGAAGACACATTAGCCACAAAAGCCTTAAAAGCATATGTATTGTTATTAGCAATCGCAGGACAAGCAGAAGGATTAACAATAGTAATTACAGGTGGATTACCCGCGGGTTTTGGTAGATCATAAATAACCGAAGTCGATTTATTATCAGAACCAATATTATTTGTAGCAATAATTTGGATTGGATTAGCTCCAACATTCAAGTTTGCATTAAATTCTAAAATATGAGTTTGGTTATTGTAACTAAAATTAGAATAACTAGCTCCGTTATATTTAAACTGAATTTGATTAGCGTTTGTAATATTTAAGATTTGAGCCGTTATTTTATATTGTTGATTGGTAACAATAAGTCCATTAGTTGCAGGTGTGATATAAGTAATGATAGGCTTTGGTTCGGTTACAGGAGGATTAGATACCACCGTATTAGTAGTAATTACAGTGTTAGTAGTAACAACTGAGTTAGTAGGAGTTACAGTATTTGTTCCCACTACTGTATTGGTATAAACTGTTTGATCGGTGTTTCCTGTTGTCGTTTCTTTCTTTTTTCCTCTTAGCGTAAAAAGTAAATTTAATCCAGCATAATGATAGTAATCATTACTACCAGCTATCATATCATGATTTGTTCCTATTCTACCATCTAACAAATCAGAGTTTGTTCCTTGAGGAAAAGTAACCTTATATTCAAACAACATCGAAAATCCAGGTGAAAACTGATATCCTAAACCTATACCTGCTGATGGCGAAAATGTGATAATATTACCAGCCTTACTTCCATAAGCATTCGATTCATATTTTTTATCCAGAATACTTTTGTATGAACTCAATGCTTTGGTTTGATTTCCTGTAGAATCCACTAAACTAAAATTATACATTTTACCGTTAGCATCCAATAAATCGGATTTAGTTCTAAAACTTGTAATGCCTACTCCACCCCATAAATTAAGTAAAATATGTTTACGTTCTCTCAATCTATTAAACGTCATTTGAAGTTCTAACGAACCTTCATTTAAAGTCATTTTATAATTATCATACACGTAATTTTTACCTGTATGAACGGTATCAACATAATTTACAG
>JBBIUW010000335.1:0-3695 GCA_037440045.1 Sphingobacteriaceae bacterium | reverse complement strand
ATTACTTTATCACGCCCTTCATCGTCAAAGTCAATATCTATATCGGGCATACTAATACGATCCGGATTTAAGAAACGCTCAAATAGTAAATCGAACTTAATAGGGTCAACGTTAGTAATCCATAAACAATAAGCAATAGCAGACCCAGCTGCCGAACCACGACCTGGACCAACCGCTACACCCATTTTTCGAGCTTCGGCAATGAAATCGGCAACAATTAAAAAGTAACCAGGATAACCCATTCTTTCAATGGTTGCTAATTCAAAGGCAATACGCTCTTTTGTAGAATCCGACATGTCTGGATAACGCTTGTGCGCTCCTTCCCATGTTAAATGAGACATATAAATGAACTGCTCTGCAATTACTCGCATCTCAGCTTTTTGCGCTTCAATAGCTTCTGGAGATAAGTTTTTTTCAGCCCATCCTTTTTCTTTTAATGCAATAATACGTCGGTGCGACTCTTGAATTTCATTTTCATTTGCAGCAATAAAATCTTGAGCAATTTCGAACTTAGGCAATAAAATATCTCTACCTAGTTTAAATTGTTCAATCTTTGCCACAATTTCATTCGTCATTTCAATAGCTTCAGGCATATCAGCAAACAATTCTATCATCTCTTTTGGAGATTTAAAATAGAACTCTTTGTTTTGTAAGCCATATCTAAAGCCTCGTCCACGACCAACTGGCGTTGCTTTTTTCTCACCATCTTTTACGCACAATAAAATATCATGTGCATCAAATCCATTTTTATCTAAATAGTAATTACTATTAGCAGCGAAATATTTTACATTATGTTTCGCAGCAAAACGAAGTAACACATCATTCACATGATTTTCTTCTTGCAAATCATGGCGATTTAATTCTACATAAAAATCATCACCAAATAATTCTTTATACCAAACAAACACTTCTTCTGCCTGTTCTTCACCAACATTTAAAATTAAGTTAGGAATTTCGGATGATAAAGAACCAGTGGTTGCAATCAATCCATCTTTGTATTGTAACAATAAATTTTTATCAATACGCGGAACGTAGTACATTCCGTCTATTAAGCCAACTGAACTTAACTTAGATAGATTTTGATATCCTAGTTTATTTTTCGCAATGAATACTTGTGTGTATCCATTATCTTGTTTGGATTTATCTTTATGGTCTTTACAAATAAATAATTCACAACCAATAATGCATTTTAGTTCATTTTGTAAATCACCTTCTTTTTCTCCCTTTGTAATAGCAGCATTGTGGTCTTTTACACTTTTATTGTGTTTATCTATAGCTTGCCAAAATTGAAAAGCGCCATACATATTACCATGATCTGTCATGGCTACAGCTGGCATATCATAAAACACGGCTTTCTTTACAAGCTCTTTCACATCACTAGTTGATTGAAGAACGGAGAATTGTGTATGATTGTGAAGATGAGAGTATTTAAGATTTTTGATTTCAGAAGTAAGATTTGTGTCCGCCAACTTCTCACTTTTCACTTCTACCTTCTGACTTTTCCTCTCTTTCCAGGCTTGTTCATGCTGGTAAAGCGCTGACAAATCAGGAGCTTGATAATTAATGGTTTGTAAATCTGAAACTTCAGCAACTTTAGTAATTCCACGTTTGATAATTTCAAAGAATACTTTACCTGTTGCTAATACGTCAAAGGCTGCATTATGAGCTTCTTCAAATGTATCATTAAATAATTTGGAGTATAATTCGGTTAATGTTGGCCATTTGAATTTCCCTCCACGTCCACCTGGAATGGCACAATACTCTGTAGTTTCATCGTTTTTGGTATCGATAAATGGTTTAGCTGCTAGAATGTTTTCTAAACCACAACGTAACAATTCAGAACCAATAATATTATTATCAAACTCAATATTATGTCCACACAAATACTTAGCTTGATTAACAACATTTACAAATTCTTGTAAAACTGTTTTTAAATCTTGCCCTTCTTCAATAGCACGTTCATTGGTAATGCCATGAATTTGAACTGCATTAAATGGTATTGTATATCCTTCGGGTTTAATAATAATAGAATTACTATTAATTAAATTTCCTTTATCATCATGTAATTGCCAAGCCACTTGCACCATACGAGGCCAATTATCAAAATCGGTTAATGGTGCGCTATAACTACGTGGTAAGCCTGTTGTTTCGGTATCAAATATTAAGAACATCTATATTTAGTTATGAGTGTTGAGTTATGAGTTATAAATTTGATTACGAATCTCATCTCGAATACACGAATCAAGCATACACAGATTCGTATATTCGTATTAATTCGTAATTCCTATTTTTTCAATGCATTTTTAATTTCTATTAATTCATTTTTAATGTCGGTTAAAAGCTGAGTATTATCAATGGTTTGAGCTTGTTGTTGATTATTGGATACTGCACTTCCATAACCATGTTTTTGATTAATGACTATTTCGCGTTGTTGTAGTATTTGTGTTTTAAAACTTTCAGCATCATTAATTCCTAACATACTCATCATATTTTGATTATGAGGTCCGCCACCACCGCCAGCAGTTTCTATTTTAATTAAGGTTAATCCAAAATAGCGAAGGATTGGTCCACCAACAAAAGATAAATCTTGTATGTTTTCTACAGGAATTGTTTTTTCGATATGCAACACCAAGCCTTTAGAGAATTTTAAATTCTTATTAGTGATTTGACAAGATAAAGTCTTAAAATATTTTCCGCTCATGTATTGTCCTAATCCAAAAATCCAAATGGGTACTAAAACAATTCCAATAACTGTAGAACATAAAAAAACCAACACTACAAAAAATATGTAGGTTTTAACTCTTGGGCTAAAAGTAGCTTCTCTTAAAACTATTTCTTCTGTCATAGCTTAAAGTTAAAGAATTTATAGGTGATTTTTATTTGTCGTTAATATCAAACTAATAACTCTTTTTAATTTTATTTTATTGACTTTCAGTAATTTATGAAATTATTTTAGCCTAATAGTCAAATACATTAGATTCTTATGTATCTTTGTCTTAAGTATAACGTTATAATACCATGATTTACTCTTCAGAATTAATAAAAGGAACATTGAAAACTATAGTGCTAAAGCTCTTGGCAGACAATAAAAAAATGTATGGCTATGAAATTACTCAAAAGGTAAAAGAATTAACCTTAGATAAAATTCAAATTACAGAAGGTGCTTTGTATCCAACTTTACATGCATTGGAAAGTGATGGATTGGTAACCACCGAAACTGAATTTATAGGAAAGCGAGTGAGAAAATATTACAGCTTAAGTCCAACAGGAAAAAACAAAACTAAAGAAAAAGTAAGTGAACTTGCTGACTTTATGGATACGATGAAATTCTTGTTAGATATTAAACCAAAAACAGCATAAGAAAGTTATTATCTGTCACTTCGAGTAATTTTTTGTCTGCCTCTTGCAAAAAATTGTATCGAGAAGTTTCAGAATAGTTCTCGATACGAAAATTCAAAGAGGCAAAATTTTCTACTCGAACTGACAACAAAAAATAATATGTACCAACTCAGTGAACAACAGATAGACTATATTTTCAACGACATTAGTGCACGTGGCGTTGAGATGGAAAGCCTGCAGCAAAACCTATTAGATCATGTCTGTTGTATCATTGAAAACAATCTCGAAGCAAATGGAGACTTCGAGAGCTTCTATCAAAACTCTGGTAAGAGTTGGACCTTGCGGATGCCCCCAGA
>JBBIUW010000334.1:0-3697 GCA_037440045.1 Sphingobacteriaceae bacterium | reverse complement strand
AACGTTGCAGGATTGAAAAAATGTATACCAATTACTTTGTCAGGATTTTGGCATGCAGAGGCAATAGATGTAATAGACAAGGAAGATGTATTGGATGCCAATACACAAGTAGCAGAAGTAATACTCTCCAGTTCTTTAAAAACCGATTGTTTAACATCTATGTTTTCTACAATTGCTTCAATAATTAAATCACAGGTTTTAAAATCCTGAATAGAACTAGAGTATGTAGTTAAGCTCAAAATGTTTTGAGCTTTGTCGCTTGTTATTTTTTGCTTTTCAACTAGTTTATTTAGTGAGTTGGTTAAGTTAGTTTTTGCTTTTTCTAAAGCGCTTGTGTTTGTATCATAAACAATGGTTGGATGTCCAGCAGTTGCTGCTACTTGAGCAATTCCGCTTCCCATGGCACCAGAACCTACAATGCCTATTACTGAATTTTTTGTAAACATATTTATTTTTGAATAAGAACTTTTTTTGTTTCGTTAATTGTATTGCCTTTTAATGTGATGAAATAGCAACCATTGGTCAATCGATTCATACTGATGGTTGATTTATATAGCATATCATTTATGATTAATTTATCTTCTTTAACTATTTTACCAGTTACATCTGTAATGATGTAACTAATTGTTTTGTTCTGCTGATTAGCAATGATTAAATTTAAATAATCGTTGGCTGGGTTTGGGTAAACAGAACATACCGATGTATTGTTTTCGTGACTCTTGATATTAACAGAAGATTTATAGGTATTATCACCATCTAAAATAAAAATACCATTTTGCATATCGCAAGCAATAATTATTTTACTTGGCAGATATGGGTAAGCGCCCCAATTGCCACTATAATTAGTGGTACCAGTTTGAGGCTGTGTATCAAAGTATCCATAAATAGTAGTATTGGATGGATTTGAAATATCATATAAATATAATCCATCTTGATAAGAGCTTAACCAACACCATCTGTTGCCAACAATATAAGGGTTGTGAGCCGTAGCAGTGTAGCTCGAACGAATAGTGTCTAATAAAGTAATGTTATTAAAATTTGTTACATCAATAACTTTAGCAGGTAAATGAGCGGCTACTTCATCTGCAAACACCATTGTTTTTCTATCATCGGTTTGCCATGAACTATGATTGTATCCGCTAAATGCATAACTAGTGTATGATTGCATCAATGAAAAGGTATTGCTAGCAGTTAATCTTAAGATATGAAAGCCTTTAAAACCACATGAAGCATAAACCGTATCGTTTCTTACAAACATATCATGCACTACATCAATAATAGTTGAATTAATATCTTGTTCTAATCTTCTCATTAATACAGGAGCAGTGGGTGTTGCTAAACTATAAACGCGCATAGTGGAATAACCTGCACCAGCAGCATCTGTTACCGAACCACAAAAGAGTTTGTCGTTATCAATAAATATAGTATGACTTCTTTCAAAGTAGGTTGTACCATCATGTACTACATGAACAGAATCTGGTAAATATTGCATATCAACAATTTGAAAACTGTTAGGAGGAGAATCGTCACTAACGATGTAGCAATAGTTTTGATATGTTTTTATTTCACGCCAAGTACAACCAGCATGTTTTGCTTTAACTGAATCTACAATAATAGGAGATGAAGGATTGGTAACATCAACAAAGTAGGTTTGGCTACTAGAACCTACAATGGCATATTCTCTATTTTTTGCTGTTTGTGCCCAACCCCAGCAACCAGAGTATTTTCTTCCATCTGTTCCTGTATTGTCAGTTTCAGGATTAATGTGTGCTAATAAGTTTATATTTAAACTTGGATATGTTTGTGCATTAAAATTGCCAGTTAAAATAACAAGACAAATTAGAAGTAATATTTTTTGCATGTGATTGTTTTAGGTAGTTACAAGTTACGATTTTTAATAAATAAATTGCATAACTAGAAAAAATACAGACTAATTTAATCCAGCTAACTTCGTAGCATCTAATTTAATGGCTGAATCTAAAGGTATTTGTAAATCCTGAGACTTTTTGGTTGCTTTTTTTAGTAGCACAGGTTTTTCACGAATTTGCTTTTCAAATTCTTTTATAGCTCTGCTTTTTTCAACTCTTGCATAATATGCTTTGGGGTTTGTGTATAGCTCATACGCGTCGTCAATAAATGAATTTGCAAAGGCAGGTAAATTACCATCAGAATAAAATAACATAATTACTTGATTACTTTCTAGTTGTTCTTTTAAATCTAATTGCCATACTTCTAATTTTTGTCCAGACGGAGAAGGAACAACTCTATTGTAATAGTACCAAAAATTACCACCAGCAAAACTACTATAACCAACTCCCATATATACGGCGCCATACCAATAACTGTCGCCAATGGTTAAAACACGAGTTTTGTTTTTAGTAGTATCTTGTTCAAATAAAACATCTGGATAAGCCAGTTTCATGTTTTGTTTTGGGTTTCGATATAAGTTCATACTTTTTAAAACATCCGCATCTCTGCTTCTTGCAGTATCAACCACATCTATCTTATTCCATGTAATATCTGGTAAATCGCAATGGTGTAAATTTTCAATATGACCAATAACAGTATCGATAGCCAAACACTCTCCATAAAAACTCCAGTGATGACCAAATCGTGGAAATAATGAATAAGGAGTTGTTGGTTTTAATTTTTGGAAATAGGCTTTTAAGTCTAAAACATTTACGCCAAGGCGTTTTGATTGAGCAATATAAGTTTGGTAGTTAGTTGTTTTTGGGGCGTGTTTGTACTTGTCTTCGATATATTCAACACAATATTCTCCTTTACCAGGTGCAAAAACAAGTAATAAGTCAATACCTTTTTTCTTTAAAGTATCTTGAATAACTTTTGCTTTTTCGAGTTTTGATTTAATTTTTTCTTCACCAATATAGTCATCGCCAAAGGCCGAGTAAATATATGTTTCACTAAATACATAATTTTCTTTTCCTGCCACAAATGCATTAACTCTTAATTGATTAAACATATCGTAATAAAACTGATTGTTTAATCTTACAAATGTTTCTTTAAAAGCCCAGTGATCGTTACAGTAATCGTCTTTTAAACTTTGATACTCTCCACTAAACCACATGCTCTTATCTTTTTTTAATAATGAGTCGGGGTTTACGTTATTAATAACTATTCCTGTTAAATTAGGAATGCAATCACTTTTTATAAATCCCATAATTAAAGGATAGCTTATCGCTAAAAAAGCTACGATAACAAAAACATTGTATGATTTATTTTTTGTCATGTCTTAAAATCTGAAATAAATAAAAGGATTAAAATCTAAGGTAGCTATGTAACTCAACGAAACATAAAATAATAACACACTCGTGGTTAACATAATTACGTTTGACAAAACGGTGTGATTTTCTCCGTATACTTTTGCTTGAATGTTTTTTGTGAACGGTATAAATGCAAAAAATGAAAATAAGATGGCTAAACTTAATGAGAAATAAAAATCGTTATGCAATACAAATTTGCCATCGGTAAAGTTAAAGCTAAACATTGTTTTTACTATGTGATTAGCCTGACTCAAATCTTCTAATCTAAAATATACCCAACCAACTATTACAATTAAAAATGTAATTAACGTAGATGCAATCTTTCCAATTTTACTGTAAACATTTAATAGGAATAATCTTTCCATTACTAAAAATAATCCATGAAATGCTCCCCAAATAATAAAATTCCAACTGGC
>JBBIUW010000333.1:0-3701 GCA_037440045.1 Sphingobacteriaceae bacterium | reverse complement strand
TACTTCCTCTACACTTACATCATCTACATAGTAATAAGCTAAGCCATTACAATTAGTGCCGCCATTGATTACAAAAATGTGCTTACCAACCGCGAAAAACAAATCATGATTTATATTGCTAAAGAAATGAGTAGTACCGAAATAGCCAAAATACTATTTTTAAGTAAACGTACTATTGATGAGAATCGCAAAAACATCATTGCCAAATTAGATTTAAAAAACTCGGCCGGGATTGTAAAATATGCCATCCAACATGATATTTTAAACGAAAATGCTGGCTTTTTGTAATGTCATCAAATTTGGTAAATATGGCTATATTTGCATAAATTTTATACATACATCACTTGTCACAAAATCCACATAAATCAGGCTTTGTAAGCATTATTGGTTGCCCTAATGTGGGCAAATCAACCTTAATGAACGTTTTAGTTGGCGAAAAGCTAAGTATCATCACCTCTAAAGCACAAACTACCCGTCATCGTATTATGGGTATTGTTAGCGGCGACGATTACCAAGTTGTTTTCTCTGATACCCCAGGTATTTTAAAACCTAATTACAAACTTCAAGAAAAAATGATGGAGTTTGTGGTTTCTGCTTTTAGCGATGCTGATGTGTTTTTATTAATCGTTGATATTTACGAAGACATTATATTAGACGAAAAATATATTGAGAAATTAAAAAACACAAAAACACCTGTTTTAGTATTGCTCAATAAAATTGATATGGCCACTCAGGAAGTACTTGATACTAAAATGGCCGAATGGAAAGAAAAATTACCGAATGCCGAAATTATCCCGATATCGGCTCTTAAAAAATTTAATTTAGAAACCGTGATGTATCGCATTACCCAACTATTACCAGTTGGCGAAGCGTTTTACGATAAAGATACCTTAACCGATAAACCCGAAAAGTTTTTCGTATCTGAAATTATCCGCGAAAAAATATTGTTACAATACAAAAAAGAAATTCCATATAGTGTAGAAGTGGTTGTAAACTCATTTAAAGATGAAGAAAGCCATTTTACGTATAAAGCCGATATTATAGCGGAACGCGATAGCCAAAAAGGAATTATCATTGGCCATAAGGGCGAAGCGCTTAAAAAAGTAGGCACTAAAGCACGTGTGGATATTGAAACGTTTTTTGGTAAAAAAGTGTTTTTAGAGCTATTCGTAAAAGTATCTAAAGACTGGAGAAGTAACGATAGCAATTTAAAAAACTTTGGTTACCAAAGTTAATGTTAGGTTGTTAAAACATAAGATTAATCATGTTTTAATAAACTTAATTGCCAAAAAAGTTTTTTAAATTTACATCTCAAAAACTATGATTTATATTTGGAATGCGCTTATTATACTAGCAACTTTTTCTGCTATGGAATTGGTTGCGTGGAGTTTGCATAAATATGTGATGCATGGTTTTTTATGGTACTTACACAAAGACCATCACATCCCTCACAACAAAACATTTGAGAAAAACGATTTCTTTGCCTTTATTTTTTTTATACCAAGTTGGTTACTCATGATGTTTGGTATTATGGATGGCTGCGATTTTAGATTATACATGGGTATTGGCGTAACGCTCTATGGCATTTGCTATTTTATGATACACGATGGGTTAATTCACAAAAGAATCAATGTATTATCAAAAACAAAAAATAAATATTTACTAGCACTTAGAAATGGCCATCAAGCTCACCATCAATACGACGCCAGAGCTGATTACAAAAAAGAAAATGACATTTGCTACGGAATGCTTTGGGTGCCCATGAAATTTTTCAGAGAACTAACTCAAAAAAAAGAACAACCTAAATCTCAGTGATTTAGTGCTTAAAGGTTTTATCCATAATTTTTGCGGAGTTTAAGCACAAAGGAATACCTGCTCCTGGATGCACACTACCTCCCACAAAATAAAGTCCGTTTACTTTCTTCGAAAAATTAGAATGTCTGAAAAAAGCCGCAAATTTGTTGTGCGAACTATTGCCATAAATGGCTCCAAAAGGCGTTAAATAATTCTCTTTAATTTTTGGCGGACTTAACACTTCTTCAAATTCAATATGTTTTTCAATATCCGTATGAAGCATACGATTTATTTTTTGCACTATTTGTTGTTTTGCCTTTACCACTAACTCATCCCAATTTTGTCCCTGATCATTTGGAACCGTCACAAATAAAAACCAATTCTCACAACCTTTAGGTGCATCTTCTTTTACATGTTTAGACGATACATAAATATATATCGAAGGATCTTCGCTTAAAGTATGTTTTTCAAATACGGTTTTAAACTCCGTCACATCATCTGCCGAAAACAACATATTATGAGTATTCAACATTTCATATGTGTTTTTTACTCCCCAAAAAAACGCAATTAAGGAACTGGATTTAGGTTGATTTAAAATATGCTCTGGTGCTTTTTCGTGAGGTAATAATTTTTTAAATGTGTAGTAAATATCCATATTACTCGCCACTTTATCGTACTTAATCAACTCCTGTGTTTTGGTTTTAATACCAATCACTTTTCTTTTTTTAGCATCCGGTGTGGTTATAATTTCTTCAACTGCTGTATTGTAATAAAATGTTACGCCCATCTCTTCTGCTAGCTTTACTAAAGCAGAGATAATAGAGTACATCCCTTTATCTGGTAAATAAGTTCCTAAATTAATTTCTAAATGTTGTATCACATTTAAGGTTGCCGGCGCTACAAATGGATTAGATCCAACGTAATTAGCATAATTATTTAGCAACTGAATCACTTTACGGTCTTTAAAAAAAGATTGATTACCTGCATTCATAGATTTAAAGGCATCAATCTTATGAAAATTTAAAACACCATATGCTGTGCGTTTATTTAAAAAATTTTGAGGAATATGTAAGGAGTTTTCAATAAATACTTCGTTGGTGATTTTGTATTTAGTTTCAATATCCTTTAAGTATCGTTGAAATGCTTTTTTACTATCTTTTGTTTTTTGCTCAATCTCATCTCCAAATTTATCAACGTCAGCATACGCATTAATCACCATGCCATCTTCGTAAAAATACTTAAATGGTGTTTTTAAATGGGTGTATGTAATATAGTCTCTTGGATTTTTACCACATAGTGTAAATAGTTCATCAATAAGCTGAGGAAGTGTAAATACCGATGGCCCCATATCAAAACGATAGCCCTCTTTTTTAAACTCGTTTAATTTTCCACCCGGTATACTGTTGCGTTCATACACATCAACCTTGTATCCCTTGGCAGCAATTCGAATAGCCGAAGCTAAGCCTGCAATTCCTGAACCAATTATAGCACACGATTTATCTATTTTCACACTCATAATTGGTTAATGATACAGCTTTTAAAACACTAACAAAGGTAAAAAAACAGAGAAACATTCCAATAAAATTGCCCCTAAAAGCATAAATATCAATTTAAAACAATTAAATTTATCTCGTTGAAATGGAAAAAATAAGCAAAGCATACATTAGTACCGAGTTAGTAAAGTTTGTTCAATCTACTCTATTAGATGAAACCATCACCATAACTGCCGAAACACCTTTTAATGAAATTGGAATTGATTCGATGGCTATTATTGAATTGGTGTTGTTTATTGAAAGAAAATTTAATGTGGCTTTGTCTGATAAAGATTTAATGCCCGATAATCTAAAATCCATTAGTACATTAACCGATTGTACATACAATTACATCTAATTTATGAACGAGCATAA
>JBBIUW010000332.1:0-3704 GCA_037440045.1 Sphingobacteriaceae bacterium | reverse complement strand
TTGCTTATAAATTTAAGGCAGAGCAAGTAAGCACTGAGTTACAAAGTATCTCGTACCAAGTTGGACGCACAGGCGCTATAACACCCGTAGCAAACTTACAACCGGTTGCTTTGGGTGGAACAACGGTTAAGCGTGCCTCCCTGCACAATGCCGATATTATTGAGAAACTAGATGTGCGCGTGGGCGACATGGTGTTTGTAGAAAAAGGTGGCGAAATTATTCCTAAAATTATTGGCGTTGATTTAAGTAAACGCAAACCAAACACGGAGCCTACACATTATATTACACACTGCCCCGAATGTAACACTGAATTACAACGCAACGAAGGTGAAGCTAACCATTTTTGCCCTAATGAAAACGAATGTCCACCACAAGTAATTGGGAAGATGGAACACTTTGTATCGCGCAAAGCCATGAATATTGATAGCCTTGGTGGCGAAACCATTGTGCAATTATTTAAAGCAGGTTTGGTACATAACATTGCCGATTTGTATGATTTAAAAAAAGAACAGCTCTTGCCTTTGGAACGTATGGCCGAAAAATCAGCCAATAATTTAATTGAAGGATTAGAAGCAAGCAAGCAAGTGCCATTTGAACGTGTGTTGTATGCTATAGGCATTAGACATGTGGGCGAAACCACCGCTAAAAAAATTGCAAAAAAAGTAAAAACCTTAGATGTGTTGATACACTCTAACAAAGAGGAGCTATTAGCTATTGACGAAGTAGGCGAAATTATTGCCATTAGCATTGCTGTTTTTTTTGCCAACCCAAAAAATAAAGACATCATTTTACGCCTAAAGCAAGCAGGTTTAAAATTTGAACTAAGCGAAGCACAGCAACAAGCTACTAGTGATAAGTTAAAAGATTTAACCATTGTCATCAGTGGTGTGTTTGCAAAACATAGCCGCGACCAATATAAAGACATGATAGAGCAAAACGGAGGAAAAAACTCGGGTTCTATTTCTAAAAAAACAAGCTTTGTGTTGGCGGGCGATAATATGGGACCTGAGAAATTGAAGAAAGCAGAATCCTTAGGTGTGAAGATTGTGAACGAAGATGAGTTTTTGGAGATGTTGGGATAGAAAACAATTACAAAAGTTATACCTTTTGAGATTCAATGAATTTTCCGTAAATTTAACAGTGCAAAGTTCGAAATCATATCATAACGACTTCATTGTTGACAGACTAACTAATTCGATAGTTAATACAATTTCGGGAGATAGTTTTCCGACAGAAGTTTCATTATTTACAAAAAACGATCTTAAACAAATAACAAAAAAAAAAGGTTGGTTATTTGACTGGAAAAAAGAATTAAATTTTCTTGACAGAGAAATATATAAATTAACCATTGTCAATAATCCTAATATTATTCAAGGATTAACGAGCTTAACTATTCATCACGACCATGTATTAATTCATTTAATTGAAAATGCTCCTTTTAATAGAGGAAAAGAAAAATTATATGAAGGTGTTCCTGGAAATCTTGTTGCTTTTGCTTGTAAATTATCGTTTCAAAGAGGCAATCAGGGCTTTGTATCCTTTCACGCAAAAACAAATTTAATTAATCATTACATTAAAACTTTAGGCGCTTATCATTTCAGTTCACATTTAATGGTAATAGATACTGACGCTGCTACTAAACTTGTTGACAAATATTTTAAATCATGAACTAGCCATGTTTACCTAAAAAACACAAATGAAGATAAACTGACTAAACCATATGACAATTAAAAATAATAATATCTACATATGAAAAAATCGATTAAAAAAAATGAATTAGATGTAGACTTCATACAAAGTAAACCTTTGACTAAAGAAGAACAACTAGCATTAAGCGAATTCATTAAAAAACTGAAAAATAAAAAACGTACAGTTAAGCACGCCGCTTAATTATATTTTAGTCGAACCAAAAATCTAAGCAGCATCTTTTAGGTTTAAAGATTATAAGCGAAGATAAATTTTTGGAGATGTTGGGTTAATGAAAATGCTCTTAACTCAACATTAAAGAGAACTTATATTAACATCCCTTAACAAAACTCATAAAAATAGCTACTAGCTAATAATTTTTTGCTTACAGATTTGACAACGCTGTTTACAGAAAATTATTACTGCTTATAGAATTGACAACGTTGCTTACAAAAAATTATTATTGCTTACAGATTTGACAACGAAGCTTAATGAATTAACAATGGTGTTTAATGATTTGATTCTTTTCAAACATAAAAATGCAAAACTGTAAAATCATATTTGATATGAGAGTATGAATTGTTAAAAAGGCATGATGCTACAAATTATAGCAACACCTTGCTACAAAATTTATGAAATTTGGTATATGATAAAAGAGTTAACCATTGAGCATTTAATACATCGCGATCATCCAAGAGTGTTTTTGAGATTTGAAAATGATGCTGAGGCCACTGCCTTAGTTCGTAATCAATTAAAAGCACAATGGAGTGCTACGCAAAAAGCCTGGCATATCCCCTATCATCAACAAGTGTTTGAAAACGTATGCGAGTTGTTTTATAAATACCACGTGCGGGTGTATAAAAAAAATGAGTATGCTGCTAACTATGTTGCGCCAAAAAAAATACAAACCCATAAACATCATCACCAATTACCTACACCAAATGAAATTAGCCAAAAACAGATTACACAATTTGAAAGCTGGATGATAGCAAGACGCTATAGCCAAAACACCATTGATACCTATGTAAATAGTTTAAAAGTATTTTTAAGCTATTATCATCACAAACAGGCACAAGACATTAGTAATGAAGATTTGGTAGAATTTAACACCCGATATATTATTGGCAATAAACTATCGGTGTCGTATCAAAATCAAATCATCAATGCGGTGAAGTTATTTTTTAGGATTATTTTATTAAAAACCATGAATGTGGATTTGATTTATAGACCTAAGAACCCCAAACTATTGCCCAATGTGTTGAGTAAAGAAGAAGTAAAGGCCATACTAAATGTGCAGAGCAACCTTAAGCATAAAGCCATGTTGAGTTTGATATATAGTTGCGGGTTGAGGTGTGGGGAATTATTGAGATTGAAAATAACGGATGTAGATTCGAAACGAGGCTTATTAATTATAAGGCAATCGAAAGGGCGAAAAGACAGAATTGCCCCACTGAGCAAAAAAATAGTTGAGATGCTACGTGATTATTATGTAGCTTATAAACCAATTATGTATTTATTTGAGGGGCAGTTTAAAGAAACGATGTATGACGAACGCAGTTTACAGAATGTTTTGAAACAAGCTTTGCACAAATGCGGGATTATAAAGCCAGTGAGCTTGCATTGGTTGCGGCATAGTTATGCTACGCACTTATTGGAAAACGGCACTGATTTGAGGTACATACAAGAATTATTAGGGCATAGCAGCAGCCGTACAACAGAGATATATACCCATGTAAGTAATAGGGAGTTAGGTAAAATTAAGAGTCCTTTTGATTTATTATAATAAATGATTAAATTTGGATGTGAGTGAGGTGGCGAAGCTATGAAAAAAGTAGAAAGATGAGTAAAGCGAGTAAATATGTTAAAAAAAATAACCGCCATAAAATGGCGGTTATACAACAAAATAATGCAAATACCCGCCATATAATGGCGGGTATAAGCTAGTTGAGCGGTAATTGGCTTTCGGCATTGTTATTACCATTTTTATCACGAGACGTAAGCTAGACGTAAGCTGCGAT
>JBBIUW010000331.1:0-3736 GCA_037440045.1 Sphingobacteriaceae bacterium | reverse complement strand
TGTCAAATATCTTCACATCCAGCTCTTCTTCCAGTTTTTTAATCATCATACTCAATGTGGCTTGTGTTACAAAACAAGCTTCAGAAGCTTTGACAAAGTTTTTTAATTTATCAACGGCGATAATGTATTCTAATTGTTGAAGATTCATATTATAGATTTTATCTATACAAATATAAATAATATCAGTTTGATTGATAACAAAAAAGAACACAATTTTGTATCAGAATTTAAAAACAAGGAATCATGAAAAACAAAATAGGATTAAAAACAAAAGATTGTGATGAATTATCAGGACAATTAAATCAATTACTATCAAATTACCAGATATTATATGTGAACGTTCGTGGCTTCCACTGGAACATTAAAGGAAACAACTTCTTTGAATTACATATAAAATTTGAGGAAATCTACAATAATCTTCAATTAAAAATAGATGAAATAGCAGAACGTATTTTAACATTGGGTCATACACCTACGCATAGCTATAGCGAGTATTTAAACCATTCATTGATAAAAGAGAAAACAAATATTAGTGATGGTAAACTTGCAATGACAGAAATCCTGAATGCTTTTGAAATCATCATTTCATTACAAAGAAATATTCTGACAATTGCAGGAGAAGCGAACGACGAAGGAACCAATGCTTTAATGAGTGATTATATCAGAGAACAGGAAAAGTTAATTTGGATGTATAGTGCGTATCTAAATCATTAATTATCTCCCGCTGATGTCGCTGATTATCGCAAATTAGATTTTCAGCGTAAATCTGCGTAATCTGAGGGAACCTAGACAAAAAACATAAACAATAAAAAATAAATAAAATGGAAACAACAAGAGTAATCTCAGTAGGGTCTAAATTCCCACAATTCAACAAACAAGCAGTAGTATCTACTGAACAAGGTAAAGAATTTGAAATGATTAATAACGACATTCATTTAGCAAAAGGAAAATGGATGGTGCAATTTTGGTGGCCAAAAGATTTCACATTTGTATGCCCTACAGAAATAGCCGAATTTAATAAGCATGTTCAAGATTTTTCTGACAGAGATACAGTTTTAGTAGGTGCTTCAACTGACACCGAATTTGTTCACTTAGCGTGGAGAAAAAATCACGAAGATTTAAAAAACTTAAAGTTTCCGATGCTAGCTGATACATCAAAATCTTTAGCAGAAGAATTAGGAATTTTAGATACTAACGAAAAAATTGCATACAGAACCACTTATATCGTTGACCCACAAGGTATGGTACGTTGGGTAAGTGTTTACGATTTAAACGTAGGACGTAATGTAAATGAAGTTATCAGAGTATTAGACGCTTTACAAACGGATGAATTATGTCCTTGTAACTGGAAAAAAGGAGAAGAAACCATTCACGCTTAATTTAAAATAATAATGGGAAATATAGCCATCAATGAAACCTTAGAAGGTTTATTAAACACCATCAATTATCAATCTGATGCTCCACAAGCATTAATTGATATGGGAAATATAGATGCTCGTTATTTAAAAGATTTAAAAATCAATATTGGTAATGCCTTGAAATATGAAAGCTTATCTGAAAAGGAAAGTGCATTATTAGCATTAAGTGTAGCTATTAACGAAAAAACAAAATCTTTAGAGCAAGCTTTATTGGAAAAAGCGAAAGCTGCAGGCGCATCAAAAGAAGAAATATTAGAAACCTATGCTTGCGTTTCGTTACTAAACGTTAATAATGTATTTTACCGTTTCCGTCATTTTACAAAAAAAGAGTTCTATCAAACCACTCCGGCTGGTATTAAAATGACAGTGATGGGAAATCCAATAATGGGAAAAGAATTTTTCGAATTAATGAGTTTAGGTATCTCTTCGTTAAATGGTTGCGAACTATGCGTGAATGCTCATGAAGAATCATTAATAAAAATGGGAACATCACAACAACGTATATACGATGCAGTGAGGTTATTTGCTAATGTAAAAGGATTAAGTGTTTTCTTTGAATAATTAACCCGTCATTGCGAACGAAGTGAAGCAATCTCAAAGTCTAGGAGATTGCTTCGTCGTTCCTCCTCGCAATGACGTTTAATTCAACTCGTAAGTTAAACTTCCTATCTTATCGAGTTCATTCATCAACTCTGTACTTACTGCAATTTTTTGCGACTTAGAAAATAATTTTACACTCATGTTTTCTTCCGTGTCTTCAACAAAAAACTCAACACTACATTTACCTTGTGATGAATTAAAAATAGCTTAATGTTAGATATTAATTCATCGTTAATAGATTTTACATCTAATTTTAGCTTCATTGTTGAGAATATATTTTCCTTAACAGTTTCTAATAATTCAATTTTTTGAATTTTTAATTCCAAACTTCCTGGTTGTCCGTAACGTTCTTGTACTTTAGCTTTTACATAAACAAATAATGGAGACACCATGAATTTACTATATTCTACAAAGTCTTTACCAAAGAGCATTAATTCCACAGAACCATGATAATCCTCTACAATTAATTTTCCAAAAGCATTACCTGTTTTACTTGTTCTGTTTTCAAAACCTGTAATTACACCACCAAATGTTACATCTTTACCTTTAAATGGTTCTAATCCTGCTTTTAGTTGAGCGCAATTGGCATTACACTTATGTTCAATAATTAATTTGTAAGGATCTAATGGATGGCCTGAAATAAAGAAACCTACAACCTCTTTTTCTCTTGCTAATTCTTCGAGCTTACCCCATGGTTCAATTTTTTGAGGCAATTGAGGTTCTGTAATTTCAATCTCGTCATCCCCACCAAATAAGCTTGCTTGCGATGTATCATTGCCCAAACTCATTTGATTACTGTATTTAATCATACGGTCAGTTAATGTTAATCCTTCCATATCTGGTGTAAAAAACATCGCACGATGAATACCTTCAAAACTATCAAAACCACCTGCTAATGCTAAACCTTCAATAGATTTTTTATTAACGGCTTTACTATCTAATCGTTTAGCTAAATCAAATACAGAAGAGAATTTACCATTTGCATTACGCTCTTCTATGATATTATTTACAGTGTTCTCACCCACTCCTTTAATAGCTCCCATTCCAAAACGAATATCGGTACCACCTGGAATTACGGCAAACTTTGCAAAACCTTCGTTAATATCTGGACCAAGAACTTTAACGCCCATTCGTTTACATTCTTCCATTAAAAACGAAATAGCATCAATACTTCCTGCATGGTTTAATACCGAAGCCATAAATTCTGATGGATAATGCGCTTTGATATACGCTGTTTGAAAAGCTACATAAGCATAACATGTTGAATGCGATTTATTAAAGGCATAACTCGCAAATGCTTCCCAGTCTTTCCAAACTTTTTCGGCAACTACAGGATCATGATTATTGGCTTTGCAATTATCAATAAACTTGCCTTTCATTTTATCAAGCGTAGCTCTGTCTTTTTTTCCCATTGCCTTGCGCAATGTATCGGCATCACCTTTTGTAAAGTTTGCTAATTTTTGAGACAGTCGCATTACCTGCTCCTGATAAACTGTAATACCATAGGTTTCACCCAAGTACTCTTCCATCCCCTCTAAATCCATCACAACAGGCTCTCTACCATGTTTACGATTAATATAGTTTGGAATATATGCTAACGGACCTGGACGATACAAGGCATTCATCGCAATTAAATCATTGAACGTATCAGGCTTTAAATCTTTTAAAGATTTTTGCATACCAGCACTCTCATACTGGAACACACCGTTTGTTTCGCC